>JAYVGZ010000206.1:0-4273 GCA_043771805.1 Pseudomonadota bacterium | reverse complement strand
TATCGCCCGCTAGACACGCTTTAACGTGCGAAAAAATCGCCGTAACTTAGTGCTTGATCTGGATTGCGGCAGCTCACCGGAATTAGCACATTTTCGGATAGGCTCTATTTAGGGATACCACGTGCGTGAAGACGAACATGCACTTTCTCTGTTGATTGGGTGCTGTAACGTTACGCTGTTCGCACACTAATAAAAGCGACAGCGCTCATTCGCAAGCACGGCTTGAAGGCATGCATCGATGATCCGAGTGATTTTATGAAAGCCATGAATCGATTGTGCATTGAGATGACGCAGTGCCGAAGAGCCAAGGATGCCAAGCGTTTGCGCAAGAAGACACTTCGTAAGATGACGTCATCAAAAACGGCACTGCAGGCACGCCCTTCTCACAGTTTGGCGTTTCAAAAAGTCGCCTAAAAATACCGGTTCTCACAACGAGAAAAAATTCGCGCCTTTTCGGACAAGCCCTACATAACGTTCGCCGCCTGCGACGTGCCTCTCGGTATCTGCCCTCGGCAGCTTGGGAACTCAACGGTTGTTAACGCTTTTTGTTTGTGGTACCTGTCGAAAGTTCGCATCAGCACATGTTGCTCGTTTTGAGAACTACATTCAGTGAAGGAGACGGTATGGTTAAATGCACAAAATTCATCATTGGCGCGCTGCTTGGTTTGTCTACTCTGTGGCAATCAAGCGATTTGTACGCGCAGTCTTCAGCAGCTTCCAACAGTCTCTTATGTCGCCGGGACGCGACGGGCCTAGTTGTAACACGGGCAAAATGCCGAACGGGAGAAACTCGCATTAACCCCGCGTCAGCTCGCTTTCAGGGGTGCTACACCCGCCTCGGAACAGCCGGCTCTCTTGCTGGAAAGACATCACAAGTTACTATCGAGCAGGCATGCAATCTTAACGATGTTCTGGTCAACCACTCAATTTCTCACAATGACACTAATAACGGGATCGTTTCTATTAACTCGGTTAATTTTACCTTCCCAGTGGGAGCGACTCACACTCTCCCGCAAGGCGTTTCTTTTAGACTTAATGTGGTCTCGACATCAGGTATTCAGCCCCCGATACCGAACGGAGCGAACGTGACTGCTGAGGTGACCTTGTTGTGTTGTCCGTTCACTTAAAGGTGGGAAAAGCAGTATTACTCTACTAGGGCCTAGGGATAGCAGCAGGTGTGACTTTATCTGGTAGAACGTCTTCTTCGTCGAGGTTCGCTACATCCCGAGAACGATTTATTGAGGTAAAACTATAAGGAAAGGAACGTTCGACTCCTGGGTAGTTGGCAGTCGACACGATACGCACTGCCACAATCTGCGACAGGCCTTCGCCATCGTTGTTCAAATACTTCGCCACATCGTCCAGGTTATCAACAAAGTGTGAGGTCAAGATCCCCGCTGCCAGAGCGCCTCGGTAGGTTCTGAATGCCCGCTCGCCGTCGGTTTTGAACCTAACTTCGTACCGTAAAGCGTCAGGGCGATAGATTGCGGATCGGAGCTTGCCGAACAGAGAGTAAGTGATAGCCGCGTTGAAGTAAGTAAACCCGTCCTTGCCACTTGGAACAGGTATCCACTCGTCAATCTGGGCTAGCCCAGAAAGCGTTTCCGTAGAGGTCCCGAGGAAGGGACTCCTTCTCTTCTTTAGCAGTAAAAAGTGTGCATAAGCAGCGACTGGTCGGTAGTGCAGGTAGAGAGCTCTTTGCGTTTTGCCTTCATCGCCGAAGCAATAACGTCCATCGATACAGATAAGCCGAAACAACACAAAGTCAGGTTTCGAGTTGCTGATGTACTTCTCTGCGTTCAACTGGTCGAGCTCTGGTTGATAGGCACTGTAAGATTGCATCACCGGCCGAGGGTTGTAATTGAAGTGGTTAAAGAAAACGGTCGAGATGTCCCACGGAATTACATCAACACTGCTCTTGCCTATGCGCTCATGCCACTCGGAGGGAAGGTAATCATCGGGGCCAGAGGCAGCCTGTTTTAACCACTCGTCATCTGAAGCCGTGGCCTGTTCGAAGTACTGTGAGATGCCGCGTAGGTCGTCGGTGATGTTTGATGTCTGGAAAGCATCCCGCTGATAGGCAAATCCAAAAACGAGCGAGACTGTTACGGCGATCGAAAGTGCGGATCTGAGCGGTTGCTGAACTGAAACGTACAGTAGCGCAAGAACTAGGGGCACGTAGGCAAAGAAGGCGGCATCATGGCCATCAGCTCGAACAAAGCCCTGCTTGAATAGTAAGAAAAGCACTAGGCCGACGCTTCCTACTTGGAAGATCGTGGTGAGTGACCGGAGTATCACCAAGCAATGACTGAGAGCGCAAAGTGCTACGGTTCCGAGTAGCACAAGCGCCATGGCCATAAAGTGTGACCGTCCGTCGATGAAGACCGTCATTGAATCGTTGTATCCCGAGGCAATCGCCATGGAGTACTTCACATACGGAAGTAATGTCACAGGGAGGACGAAACCCGCGCATAATATTGCCCCTATCGTCACCAACATCGCTGAAAGCGCCGCAACTCTTGAATCGCGGTAAAGCGACTGCCAAAGACAGTAGACAAGCAGCAGCGGAACGGTGATGAGGCCAGTATTAAGTTTGATGAAAAAGGTGAGTAGTGCGCAAATGATAGCCGGGATGAGGTGCCACGAGCGTCTCGAGGATTGATGAAGAAAGAGGTGCATTATTTCAACAACGAAGAGGACTATGGCCAAATCCACCAAGTTGACTGAACTCCCAGCGCAGTAAGCGACTGCGAGGGCTCCTAGCCGTTCACTCCACCGGGTAAGACGCCATACGGCGATCCACCCGAGATACAGGACGTTTGCGAAGAAGAAGATGTCAATTACCACGTACCAGAGACGAAACTCGGGGAGTGCAAGTCGGCTACTTAGAAATCCAAGCGGGCCGTAGGTGAATACGAAGTCTCGACCCCAGATGAGGCCCTGAGAATAAGCCATATGCAGAGAGAGCTTCCAGGAGGGATCTAAACCGGAAGATATGCCGACGTAGAACAATCTGGGAAACAACCAAGTAACCACGGTCACCCAAATGATCGTGGTTGCTACAAAATGAACGATTCCGCCCCAAGGAGGCCGTCGAAGTGTTTCCGCTGTTACTGGCGCTCTTTTTTCTTCAGTCGTATCCAAGGGTTGTGGTGGGTGGAAGGTGTTGATTGCCATTCGCGGAGGGTAGCCAGCCTGCGGCGAAGGTTCAAGAGTCACGGTAAAGAAAGGCTGCAATCGCAGCACATTGCATTCCGCCTGCTACCCGAGAATCGGCGGCTACGCGACATAGCGTCAGAGCTTTAGCTTCTTGAAGATACTTTCTGGCACATGCCGGATAGCGAACATTATGGGCCACCATACTCCCGGTGTGTAAACAATATCCTCACCGCGATTCATAGCTTTATGCACCCGAGCACCAACACTTGCGGCCGAGGCAAACATCTTTGTCTTCGGCAGTTGGGCGGTCATTGGTGTATCAACGAACCCCGGCTTAACGGTGGTTACTGTCACGCCACGAGGTGCCAGTCGGTTTCGCAGCCCTTCGAGAAAATGAGACAATCCCCCCTTGCTCGCGCCGTAGACGTAGTTACTTTGTCGGCCCCTGTCTCCTGCAACCGATGAAATCACGGTGATATTTCCAGTACCTCTGCGCTCAAAGTAGTTTCCAAGCCAGGTAAGAAGGCAGAGCGGGCTAATGAGATTCACCATCAGAGCGTCGTGAGTTGCCGGCCAGTTAGCCTGACAATCTGCTTGATTCGGGAGACTGCCGTGAGCGATGAGGACGGCATCAATCTCTTGTAACTTGGCGAGGGCATCTTCAAGCATCGTCTCTTGGGAGCGTAAGTCGTGCGCATCGAATGTTTGAGTATGTACGACACTGGCCCCCCGTACCGTGAGGTCGTTGGCGAGGCGCTGCAATTTCTCAGGGTCTCGGCCCGCAAGAAAGAGATGTGCTTTCTCTTGAGCGTAGAGCCGAGCGGTTTCAGCCGCGATAGCTGATGTTGCGCCGATGACGAGAATTCGTTTCATATCTTTACCTGCGTGTACTCAATTGTGGGTTCTACCCATGTATTCGTCGCCAGAAGCTTGAGGAGAATCGAGGGTCAATGAATCTTTCAAATTCTAAGTGTCGCGGAAATGAAGCTTCAAACATCTCGCGCGACATTCTCGCATCCTTCGCAGGGTACAGGGCTCCTCCGGCATGACGAACAACGGTATCGAGCTTCTCCATGAGTTGGAGTGTCGGTGCGCCATCGTTTGGAAAATCGAG
>JAYVGZ010000205.1:0-3669 GCA_043771805.1 Pseudomonadota bacterium | reverse complement strand
CAAGAAGATCAAAAGTCGATTGAAGGCTGAGGATAAAAAACTTCCCAAGCAAACGAAGAAGTTAAAGAGCAAAACTTAGAATTCAATCTCAGAAACCTGTCTTTCGAGAAATTTCAGAACATTTCCAAATTGTTCAAAAATAGGAGGAGGATTGTAAACTGAAAGAGAACACCTTGGATAAAAGAGCATCCAAGGTGTGTGATGAAAAAGAAAAAAGAGAACTCGCCCGGGCACTTAGACCTGCACAAACTCTCAGACATATACGAGATGGGAGCGAAGGGAAAATCGGTTCGAGAGATTTCAAAGTACGTCGGCTGCGGTAGTACAGCGGTATGGAAAGCCCTCCAGGAATTAAATGGGACCCTGTTTGGGATAGCGCTAAGAAACGCCACGCCCTACGAGAAAGCGAGAGTTGTTTTAGAGCACCGTAAGGAACGCAGGGCTAGAATTGAGCGTAAGACGAAGGCGTCCGACCCTGAAATACTCGACTACATTGCGACCAAATTGAGCCAGGATAATTGGACGCCGGAGGAGATCGCAGCGAAGATGAGCAGCGGGCTTTCCGGTAAGAGTATCTGCTTCAAAACGATCTATACTATTATGAAGAATGAGAGGCGCGACTTGATTCCATATTTGAAAGAGCGTGGAGAGCCTAGACGACAAAACGTTAGCGGAAGACGCAGTGGATTGCAGCAAGGCGTTCCTCAGAAGTGTTCAGTACACGATCGCGAAGAGGCTGCGAATTTAAGGCTTGAGTTCGGTCACTACGAGGCGGATTTAGTGGTTTCCAAGATTGGCAGTTCGTATGCGATCCTGGTAATTAGGGAGCGAGTGACGCGGCGTCAGTTTTATATTCGAATCCCGAACCATCTTGCAGTTACCGTATCTGATGTTATTCGAGATTTCATTGAAGCTCATCCTATAGGGCTGATTAAGTCGATTACGTTCGATAACGGGCCTGAGTGTCAGCGCCGGTCAGAAAGCGCTGGGAATCGCCGGTGAGCTGAAGTAGCCCGCTCTTATACCCCGCGGTTAATTGCAAATCGTACCCCGCAGTACCACGCCTGAAATATGCAGTTGTACCCCGCGACGTGAGAGTTATTCTTGTGATGCTGCAGAGTTGCTTAATCGCAAAAGAAAGGCCACCCAGTTGCAGAAAGAAAGGCCACCCCGAGAGTTGGTGACGTAAGTGGTATCTCAAGTCTTAAATCTTCTTCCCCCATAAATCAAATTAAAAGTCCCTCACCGGAGCGCAGCGACGTTGTTTTCTTGTTGTGCGAGCGGGCTCTTGATTCTCCGCATAGTGTCGCCTGAGAGGTCCAGCCTGATGGAGTTGTGAACTATCCTGTCGAGAATGGCATCGGCCAAGGTTGGGTCAGAGAATCGGGCATGCCAAGACGAGACTGGGAGCTGAGATACGAACATGCAAGAGAGCTTGCCGTATCTATCGTCAAAGACGTCAAGGAGCAGCCTAGCTTCCGGTACCGAGATTGGGTCCCGGAGCCATTCATCAAAGACTAGGAGCGGTACCTTTCTGTAACCAGCAACTGCTTGAGGAAACCTCCTGCGTTCATCTAACAAGAGAAACTCCGCAAGCCAGTGATGGGTTCTCTTAAACCGGACACTAATGATGCGCTGACATAGGGAGCGCGCGATCACCGACGAGAGGAAAGTTTTCCCAGCCCCTGTCTTCCCAGTCACAATGAGGTTAGACCCGTTCTTGAGCCACGAGCCCCCTACAAGTTCAAGCACGAGTTGCTTCTTTAGTCCACGCTCGACAGAGAAGTCTACGTCCTCAAGGGTCAAGGATGACGGTAGCTTTGCGGCTGCGAGCATAGTGTTAGTCCGCTGCTCTAGCCTACGGGTATGCTCCGCATCTACCAACAACGTCAAGCGGTCCTCGAATGACAGGTCATGGTAGTGGGTGCTCTCTAACTGAAGCCGTAATGCTTCGATAAAACCAGAGAGGCGGAAATCCCGAAGGCGTTCAAGAGTTGTTTGCTGAATCATATTTTTTGTCTCCTCATTAATGGTAAAACTTCTCTCCGCGCAGGTTACTGTGCACTAGTGGCTCTGGCTCCGGGGTGGGCGACACCACACCGGTTACTGCCTGCCTTTCAAGCACCCCGCGCACGAAGCGCTGTGTTGGTACTCGACGTTCGTTAGCTACAGCAGCAGCGGCTTCAAGCTGGATGGAGTCATACTTCCTCTCAAGTCGTTGCAGCCCAAGAATGGTGCGAAAGCCAAGCTCTCGATGGGCGTGCGAAGACAGTATGATACCTACAAGTTTGAGGGTCTCAGGGCCTATAGCTAGCGCCCATTTCTTGAAGTTCTCAGGGGTCCAGCTTCGCACTGCCTGGTGAGCACTCGGCATGTGCTCTGGCGTCGTCGAATGGCGGTATTTTACAAGCGATCGGCGATGCGAGGCGACGCGGCTGTTATCGTGAAAGGCTTCAACTAACCCTTCAGTGATCCGCACCCAGACCTCTTCCCTCACCAGGGTGAACGGCACTGAGTAAAAGTGGTGTTCAATCTGAATGTGGTAGTCGGGGCCTACACGAGCGAGTTTCCAGATGGCAGGAGCAAATGGTAAAGCTGGAAGCGGGCGCAAGGCTGGTTTATCAAGGCGTTCATAGAGCTCGCGCCTTGAGACTTTGTAGTCCTGCATAACCTTTTCGTTTAAGGCATGCAGCCGCGGCTCCATAGCAATCTGGATCTCGGTGATGCTGGCAAACCGTTGGTTCCGTAAAGGGGCAAGCACCCATCGCTCTACGTCTTGGACTGCTTTTTCAACCTTTGCCTTATCTCTCGGTTTTACCGCGCGCGCTGGAAGAATTGTGGTTCCAAAGTGGTCTCCAAACTCTTCAAATGTTTTATTGAGTTCTGGCTCGTAGCGACATGCCTTTGTGACACCCGACTTAAGGTTGTCTATAACGACAGCCTCTGGCACTCCGCCGATGAAGGTGAATGCCCGAATATGTGAGCAGACCCAGTGGATAACTTTCTGAGACGGTGAAGCTTCAGCGTATATCAAGTTGCTGGCACCAAGAACCGCTACGAAGATCTCAACCTTATGATCTGCTCCATTTTCGTCCCACCATGCGAGGGTTTCTCCCGCATAGTCGGTGAGCAGTTTTTCTCCACCGTTGTAGGCAGAGCGTAGCACCACTTGCTTGGACCGGGCCCACTCCTTGTACCGCCGGCAGAAGGTGCTGTACGTGTAGCCAGTACCGTCGGCACCCATCCACTCCTGCCACAACAGCTCAAGGGTCACCCCTTTCCGAGATAGGTAGTCGTCGTGAAGAAGCTGGAAGTCAGGGTCCTTGACCTCCTTTCGGTGACGCCCAGGGACTCTCTTCTTGAGTTTATCTCGGAGTGCTTGGTCGCCTAGCCCAGTCGCCTCCCCATAGGTCATTCCAATCAGGTCAAACAGCTGCAGGTAGCCTTGGATACATGACCGTGCAATCCCTGTGCTGCGGGTGTATCTCCCGCTGTCCAAACCCCTGCTCCTTGAGTCGCAGAACCTCTCTAACTCGATCCATTCGCATAATCCCATCCAGTACGTGTTTGTTGCGCATCGAACCTCCAAACCAGTAGTTCGGATGCACTCTCTCACGTCACTTTCGGGGTGGCCTTTCTTTCTGCCAATGGGTGGCCTTTCTTTTTGCG
>JAYVGZ010000204.1:0-4541 GCA_043771805.1 Pseudomonadota bacterium | reverse complement strand
CATGCTTGTCTGATGAAGAGTTCAAAGAGATGTTCGTTCAGCTCTCGCGGGTCCACTCTCCGTTACGAGAAGAGATCTTTGTGGGCCTGTGCCTCGATGGAGCGTTCACGTACATCGCATTCGATGAAGGTCAAAGCCAATGAGCCCGCCGTGTAGAGTCCTGATCGTTGAAGACGATGCCCTTATTGCGGCGGATTTGGCGGCAACTCTCGGTGGTTATGGCTACGCAGTCCTCGGCCCGGTGAGCTCTGGCGAGGAAGCGCTTGAGGTTGCAGCCTCGCTTGTGCCCGATTTCATCCTGATGGATATCGGGCTTGCAGGAAAGCTAGACGGAGTGCAGACGGCCGAGGCATTACCGGCGATCGTTAACGCGCCGGTCGTGTTCCTGTCTGGGATACAGGACGAATCAACGCTTCAGCGCGCAAAGCTCGTCAATCCCTACGGCTACCTCATAAAACCGTTTGGTGGTGCAGAGCTTCATTCAACGATTGAATTGACCCTTCATCGTTTCGCCGTGGAGGCCGGTCAACTAAATCAGGATGATAAATCGAGTACCGAAGAGTTTTCGGGGATTTCCGCATCCGACAACCTTCCTTCCGAGACGGGGGATTTTCTCGCCTCGTTACCGATGTTCACCTCAATTCCGCCGACAGCAGTAGACGTGCTTGCCCGCTCAACAAGTCTCAGGGAATTCAAAGGCGGTGAGTTCATTCTTATGGAGGGAGAACGGGCGAGCGGAGTATTTGTCCCAATTTCGGGACGAATTAGTATCACTAAAACATCTGAGTCCGGAAAAGAGCTGATAGTTGCCCTTTTGGCGCCGCGGGATTGCTTTGCCCTCTTCTATCATTTGCCGGCATTCTCATCTTCCTCGTCTGCTCGCACACAGATAGCTTCTAAAGTTATCTGGATTCCGATGGCTCAATGGAACGACTTCGTAACGTCTCACCCGCGTGTGTACGAAAATCTTGCAAATGCTCTGGCCGAGCGTCTCACCGTTGCTCATGCCCTTTCCAGCAGCCTCGCTCATACCCGTGTTGAAGGCAGGATTTTGCATACTCTCCTCGCACTTCTTCCGAACTTCGGTAAATCCCACGATAAGCGCGGAACAGAGGACCGCATATTCATTACTCGCAAGGAGCTGGCTGAACTTACTGGCACTACGCCAGAGACCGCGATTCGAGTCACCCGGAGTTTAGAGAAGGAGGGCTTTCTCGATCTCACTCGTGCAGGGATTATCAAGATTCCGGACGTACTGGCGTTGCGGCGGTTATCTCAGGCGTAGGTGTATACACGGAGATGAATGTCATTCCAAAAATTGTACTGATAGGGGCGGATGCGCGGGTTAAACAGTCTGTTCAAGACTGGCTATCCAGTAGTCAATACGAGCTCGAATGTGTAGCGGCTTTGGACGCGGTAAGCGTCACTGTACCGGGCCCGCTTCCCGTATTAGTAGTTTGCGTGACGGGACATTCGAAAGAACCAATGATTCTTGGACGGTTGAGCGAATCTCACCCACTTGTAGCTATCATTGGAGGGCACTTCCACCCAGAGGCTGAGCTCGAGTTATTAGGCTTCGGGGTGCTTGAGTGCGTTCGCACTGCAGAGTGCTCGCGTGAGGTATTCTCGGCGCTCATTGCCCGTGCCCGTGCACGCTTTGGTTTCACCGGTCCGAAAGATCAACATGGGCAAATGTTTCGTGCTCTCTGCGATTCGCTTACATTTCAGATGGCTTACAGACTAATTGACCCACCGAACGCAAAGCCCCGTTTTATCTACGTGAGTGCTGGCGTTCAGCACCTCTCAGGACTATCGCGCGAGGACGTGCTGAGTGACCCACTGTTACTGTACAATCAGCTGGTTGAAGATGACCGGATACGGTTGGCGGAGGCAGAGAAACTCGCTATTTTGAACCTGACGCCGCTGGAGCTAGAGGTTCAGAAGATTGATGCGTCGGGGAGACTGCGGTGGGTTCACATTCGATCATTTCCCACGAAGGAGGTCGACGGAACGATAATTTGGGATGGGGTTGAGAGTGACATTACAGATTACAAGCGTGCCGAAGAGGATGTGACGCGGCTCTTGCGACTTAACGAACAGCTGTTAGCGCAGGAGCGGGTAGCACGCGAAAAGAGTGAGCAAGACGGCCGGCTACGCGAGGAGTTTCTGGCAACTCTATCACATGAGCTGCGTACCCCAATTAATGCGGTGCTGGGGTGGACCCAGCTGATCCAGAAAGGTGTACTGAGCGATGCCGATTACGACAGAGCAATAGACACGATCGCGCGGAACGCACGCGCACAGGATCAGATGATCTCTGACCTGCTGGACATGAGCCGTATTATTTCGAATGGGCTCGATTTGGAGATGACTTCAGTAGACCTTCGACAGCTTCTGTTAGAAGTTTTTGATACCGTTAGGCCTGCAGCTGAGGTCAAAGGGCTTGACTTTACCGTGACTATTGAGCCTGAACTCAACTGCATGGTACGTGGTGATCGGTCGAGGTTGTACCAGATCTTTCTGAATATCCTTGTCAATGCGGTCAAGTTTACGTCGTCTAACGGCAGTATACATGCGGAAATCTCTCGCGAGAGCCATCACGAGTTGTCCGTGAGTCTCAGCGATACGGGTATAGGAATAGATCCTGTTTTCTTACCCCTGATTTTTGGTCGCTTTCGTCAGGCCGATTCAAGCTTTTCTCGTAAACACGGAGGGCTCGGTATAGGGTTAGCCATCGTGAAGCATTTGATTGAGCTCCACTCGGGTTCTGTTACCGCCTCAAGTCCTGGCGCGGGAGAGGGGAGCACTTTCACCGTTACCCTGCCGGCTGAAGAATTGCATAGTGTCATAGGTCACTCGGATGATCGACAGATCTTGGCATCAGCTGACACCGCAAAACCGCTTAATGAAATGGATATCGTGCTGGTCGACGACGATCCTGATTCTCTGGAGCTTAGTCGGCAGCTCTTAACTGGTGCCGGGGCGAGAGTGATTACCGCTTCGGATGGATTTTTGGCAATGGAGGTTCTCTCTCGTCCCGGAGCTATCCCCGATGCCATCGTCAGCGATATCGCAATGCCGGGTATGGATGGGATAGAGTTGCTCTCACGGATTCGTCGAGAGATTCCGTCCTTGAAACATGTACCATCGATTGCGCTCACTGCCTTCGCCCGCGGCGACGAGCGGACACGGGTGTTGGCAGGTGGGTACGACCTTCATATCTCTAAGCCGGTGAACGGGCCGACCCTCGTCGAGGGCCTTTTGCGATTTGTGCGAGGAAACGGGCAGTGATGTTTCAACGCGGCCCTTGCACCGGAAGAGTAGAGGATGCCCTGGTTAGGGGGTTATTGCTCAACAACGTGAGCGATGGGACCGTTCTCGAAATCAGTGGGAAAGTAGATATGTTCGCCGGGCGGGAGTTCTATCACCGTAGGATTTTGCGGAATAAGGCACTGGATTTCTTCCTCCGATTGGCCCGTCCGCCCATCGAGGGTGTATGCTGCGTCACCGCTAGGCGGGCCGACTGCACAATACAATCCGCCCAGACCCATCTCGCGCACAGCTCTTTTTAATTCGCCGACCAGTTCGCGGTAGAAAGTGCGACAATCAAGTGTTTTTCGAATAGCAGGACGTAGGCCTCCTCCGGCGAGCACAAGGCTCATTTTGCCAAGAATCGGGCGCTTCAAAACATAGAGACAACCGACAATCTCTAGTGCCGCCCTGTCTACGAGACGCACTGGCTGGAAATACGCTAAGGACAAGTCACTTACATATCTTTTTAGGATGCAGGTAACGCCGGTCTGATCGTACGATTCATCAATCGGGTTCTTTATGCTCGTCTCGCAGTGAATGGTGCGCTCATCGGATGTTGTGACTTTGGCAAACTTTCGGAGTTCTCGCTTTATTTTATGCAGCTTTGCCTGACGCTTGATTTCCTTGATGTGCCCCCGGTCTATCCCATGAGCAAGGAGTTGCACTTCGAGCGTGTCATTGACGAAAGTGCGTAGTGACATCAAATAGTCGAAGGCTTCATCTTGGAAGGTCTCATCGTCTGGAGACGTTCCAGAGGTAGGCGGAAACAACCTTACTCCTGCTGCTGCCGAAAGGAGCGGGAGGGCGTGCTCGAAAACTTCGACGAACTTCTGTCGAGAAAGGGCACGCGAGGCCTCAGATAAGATCCGAAAGATATCTCGGACCTCAGAACTTGCCGGTGTCGAGAAGCGCTTCAAAGTGTCATTCAAAAATGCGAGATGAATGTGTTTGTCGGGTTGAAGGCGAAACGTGTAGCCGGGCGGGGCAACGGCGATCGTAATCGAAACGTTCTTCAGTACAAAGGCAGGAGGCAACGGAGAATCGATGCGACGGAGCCACCGCGCGTAGATCTCCTCTGGGGTAATCGGATAGGGGTTGAACGGAACGCTACCTCCAATTGTAAACCCGTACGTAACTAGTCAGCGCTTTTTTATTCTTCAAATGAAGAAATAGTATTGACATGGTTTTGGTCGTCAATTGTTGCTTTGTGTAGCAACGGAGTGTGTGCC
>JAYVGZ010000203.1:0-3795 GCA_043771805.1 Pseudomonadota bacterium | reverse complement strand
ACAACGCTGCCCACTTTACCTTCAATGCCGACGAGCGCTTCCTCCCTGTCTATGAGTTTGCGGATGAGGCTAATAAGAAGGTCACGCACCTCGATGACTTTGCAGCCTGCTTCCTCCAAAAATGCGCACTGGCGAAAACCATCAGTCGCTACATGGTGCTTATCCAGAGCGAGCAGAAGCTTATGATCATGCGACCCTATCAGGTCTATGCGGTGCAGCAGATCATGAAATGCATCGAAGACGACGCGGGTAACGGCTACATCTGGCACACGACCGGTAGTGGAAAGACACTCACCTCGTTTAAGGCCTCCACGCTGCTCAAGCAGAACGACCGCATTCATAAATGCCTCTTCGTCGTGGACCGGAAAGACCTCGATCGCCAGACGCGTGAAGAATTTAACCGCTTTCAGGAAGGGTGCGTGGAGGAGAATACCAACACCGCAGCCCTCGTCCGCCGCCTTCGTTCCGAGGACTACGCAGACAAAGTGATCGTCACCACCATTCAGAAGCTCGGTCTCGCACTCGACGAAGACAGCAAACGCAACAAGCAGCGAAAGAGAAATGATCAGCCCACCTACAAAGAGCTGCTTGAACCGCTGCGCGACAAACGCGTTGTTTTTATCTTTGACGAATGCCACCGATCGCAGTTTGGCGATAATCACAAAGCGATAAAAGAGTTCTTCCCCCGTGCCCAGCTCTTTGGCTTCACCGGTACGCCCATCTTCGAGCAGAACGCGAGCCTCCAGAAGATTGATGACACCACCGCCTCCATGCGCACCACATTAGACCTCTTCCAGAAACGGCTTCACGCCTACACCATCACCCACGCCATTGAGGACGGAAACGTCCTTCGCTTCCATATCGACTACTTCAAACCGAAGGAAGAAAACGGCAAGACGGCAGCGAAGCCTGGTGAAGCGATCGCCAAAAAGGCCGTTATCGAAGCCATTCTTGCCAAACACGACGCGGCCACCGCTGGACGCCGCTTCAATGCAATCCTCGCCACTGCGTCTATCAATGATGCCATCGAATATTACGGCCTGTTCCAGACTCTACAGGCAGAGAAACAAGCGATCGATTCCGAATTTCGACCGCTCAACATCGCCTGCGTTTTCTCTCCACCTGCGGAGGGTAATAAAGACGTGCAACAGATTCAGGAAGACCTGCTGCAGGAGAAGGCCGACAACGAAGTAGATCCTGAAGGGAAGAAAGCCGCATTAAAAAGCATCCTCGCCGGCTACAACACCCGCTACGGCGCCGCGCACACGCTCAGCGAGTTTGACCTCTACTACCGAGACGTACAGAAGCGTATCAAGGACCAACAGTGGCCGAACGAGGACTTCCCGCACGCGCAAAAGATCGATATTACGATTGTGGTGGACATGCTGCTCACTGGCTTTGATTCCAAATACCTCAACACGCTCTACGTAGATAAAAATCTGCGGTACCACGGTCTTATTCAGGCCTTCTCGCGCACCAATCGCGTGATAAATGGGACTAAGCCCTACGGTAATATTCTCGACTTCCGTCAGCAGCAGGCTGAAGTTGACGCTGCTATCGCGCTCTTTTCTGGTGAGAAGACTAGCGAGCAGGCGCGAGAGATCTGGCTTGTGGAGAAGGCGCCTGTGGTTATCAAGAAGCTTGAGGACGCGGTTCAGCAGCTTGATAGTTTTATGAAGTCACAGGGGCTCGAAACGACGCCGGACGCAGTTGCGAACCTTAAGGGGGATGCTGCACGCGCGTGCTTTATTGAGCGCTTTAAGGAGGTGCAGCGGCTTAAGACTCAGCTTGACCAATACACTGACCTGACTGATGAGAATAAAGTTGTCATCGAACAGGTGTTGCCGAATGACCAGCATAGGGGATTCAAGGGTGCGTATCTTGACACTGCTCAGCGGTTGAGAGAGCAGCAAATCAAAGCTAAGGGCGATGAAGGTGGAGATGACTCGCGTGGGTCGGAGATTGCTGCGCAGCTTGATTTTGAGTTTGTGCTTTTTGCCTCTGCCGTGATCGACTACGACTACATCATTGGTCTCGTCACTAAGTTCTCTAACGAAGCCCCGGGCAAATCGAAGATGACTCGTGAGCAGCTTATTGGGTTAATTAGCGCTGACGCCAAGTTTATGGATGAGCGCGATGAGATCGCAGATTACATCTCAACGCTTAAGGCGGGCGAGGGGTTGAGCGAAAAGGTGATCCGTGACGGCTATGCACGATTCAAGGCTGAAAAGAGCGCTGCCGAACTTGGGGGGATCGCGCACAAGCATGGACTTACTGCTGACGTACTTCAGAAATTTGTGGATGGGATTTTAGGCCGGATGATTTTTGATGGGGAGAAGCTTGGTGAGCTCTTTGGGCCGTTAGACCTCGGTTGGAAGGCCCGTACGCAGGCGGAGCTTGCGCTGATGGGTGATCTTTTGCCGCTGCTTTCTAAACGCGCGCATGGGCGAGAGATATCGGGGCTTAGTGCGTATGAGAGATAAGAAGAATAATAAGGTCACGCGGGCGGAAGGCCAGGTCGGGGTGGTGCCTCAGGTGCGATTTCCGGAGTTTCGAGAGAATTGGTCAAAATCACTCCTTGGTAACGAGGTGAAGGAGTTTCGCTTGAATTCGACTATTCAAGATGAGTACGAAGTTTTGACCTCAGCGCGTCGCGGATTGATTAGGCAGGTAGATTATTACGGTGAAGGAAGGATCACTGAGCGAAATAACGTTGGATTCAATGTTATTCCTCCTGATTACGTCACTTATCGAAGTCGAACCGATAATGGCCGGTTCTATTTCAATCACAATGATCTAGGAATAACAGGAATCATCAGCGTCTATTATCCCGTTTTCAGTTCGGTGACAGGCTCAAATGCCTTCCTTGCAACTCTATTAAATCACTTTTCGATTTTGATCGGTTCTCACAGCGTTGGCACTTCGCAGCGAGTGCTTCCCCTAAGCAAATTGTTGCGCGTAATGCTCCCAATTCCTGACCCCGCCGAACAACAAAAAATCGCCGACTGCCTAACTTCGCTAGACGAGTTGATCGCGACGCAAGCGCAGAAAGTAGCCGCGCTCAAGACTCATAAAAAAGGGCTGATGCAGCAGCTTTTCCCCCGCGAAGGCGAAACCCAACCTCGGCTGCGGTTTCCGGAGTTTCGGGATGATGAAAATTGGAAGGCGAAGACGCTCGCAGAAGTCATTGAAATTGCCTCCGGCCAAGTAGACCCGCGCGAGCCCCCATACTGTGACGCCCTGCAGATCGGCAGCGAGAACATCGAGTCCCATACTGGAAGATTAGTGAACGTCAAATCCGCAAGTGATAAGGGAATCATGAGCGGGAATTACGCTTTCGATGAAGGTGATGTTCTCTATTCTAAGATCCGTCCCGCGTTGAACAAGGTCGCAGCGCCGAATTTCAGGGGCATCTGTAGCGCGGATATTTATCCGATTCGTCCCGCCAATGGGGGCTTAATCCGAATCTATCTCTTGTATTTGCTTCTTTCTCAAAAATTTCTCGATTACGCCATTAGGAACTCCGAACGAGGCAAAATTCCCAAGATCAACCGCGATGCATTGCTTACTTACGAGGTGCTGATTCCCTCGCCCGCTGAACAACAAAGAATCGCCTACTGCCTTTGCAACCTCGACGAATTGATCACCACCGAAACCCAAAAACTCGAAACCCTAAAGCACCACAAACGCGGTCTAATGCAGCAACTTTTCCCATCCCCTGACGAAACCTCTATATGAACAAGGACCTAATCATCCAAATGCAAAGCCAATTCGATGAACTGGCAAAACCCACCC
>JAYVGZ010000202.1:0-8461 GCA_043771805.1 Pseudomonadota bacterium | reverse complement strand
GGCGAGCCTTTCATGGTCAACGGGCTGGTCGCCCGTCGTCCGCTTTTGTGAACGCTTAGTTGTTTTCACCCCGGATTTGCATCCGCAAATCCACCCCTGGGGTCGGGACGATCCTCGAATTTTGATTCCACTGCCTGAACGGTTATCCTTCGCATACACCGGATTTCAGTTCGGATAGCCTGATTAGTCGAACGCTTTCAAAGTAGAACAACAAGGTTTCGGTGGTTCCAGAAGCCCGATTGAGTTGGAAAACGGTTTTTGATAATCGATGATTTTCCCCGTGCCGCGCGCACCGATGAGCAAAGAACCGAGGTGGTTTTGATAAGCTAACTATTCATTGAACCACACCTTGAAATCGTATGCCGAATTCGAGGTATGCCCAGAGGGAACATCTGTTTCTCAAATATACTTCATTCACCAAGAGAGCTCACGGACAACAGTTTCGAGGCTATCGCGAGACCCGTCTGGCAGGCGAGACTCTCACTCCCTAAAATTGTGCCAAATCCACATTTCAATTGCCGATTTCTGGATGAAGCCGTTCCTGGACAGTCCCCGTTGTCACGAACTATGCATGCGGCTCCCAAATTCGCGTCAGCGAGCGATGCAGGAAGCTCAGACTTTGAATACTGAAACATTTGCCCGCCTCGATGGACGCCTTACTTGGGTATCGGGTCTCAGTAACGCCGAAGCGCTGCGACTTGAAGAATCAGGCCTAGGCGCCGCAACAAGGGACTCAACAGCAAGGCTTCTCCCGCGTACCAACCGAGTCACGAGATCTAAAAATTCCCCGTCGTTTTCGGTCAGGTCAACAGCTGAGGCAAGTCGGCATTTTCCCTCGTCTTTGGCACCTTCGTTCTCCCACCAAAAAAGGCTTCCTCTGCGTGTAGTGGCAGATAGGTCAGTAATGGGTGCGCCGAGCTCCGCGAGCTTTGATATTCGTTGCTCTTCGGTAAGGCCGTGGATAAGAGATTCGGCGTGCTCTGGGGTTTGATGTGATGCAATGAGTGCACGGCGAAGGGAGATCGTGACAGCGTTCCGAAAGCAGCACCGTCGCTGCCACAGGAGATATTCAACCACACGCGACAAGGTGGGAAGCTCACTGACCTTCGCCTGAAAGGTGGCTGCGAGACCAGCAGCCTCCATAAAATGGATGCTTGCCGCTGATGAGATAACCGAGATAAGGCGACTTCGGCGCAGAGGGCTGTTGTTCTCTACAGGATCAATGAACAGGGCGATTTCATCTCCGTGGCAGTACGACAATACGGTGCGGAAGGCCGATGCCATAAGAGAAACGGCGGTCTCTTGAAAGGCGCGGGTGAGGCGTGTGCCGCAAGGGTACTCCTCGGCAGCCAGATTAGACCAGTCGCCGTAGCGGTGCGCGTCTAGGCGGATGACGAGGAAGGTATCGGGTAAAATAAACCCATCGTTGTAGGTTTCGAAGCGCTCGAGCCCCCGTTGTAGATCCCCAAGTCCTCGTTTCAGTAGCGCGGAGTCGACCATGATTTAGTGGATATGGAGAAGATAACCGGAAGTGTAGCCTGAAAGTAGGCATTTTTTAAGAATATCTGCAGGGAGGACTGTGTGACAGGAAAATAGCTCCTTCGGGCGAGCGGGGCTACTCCCTGTTTCGTCAAAAAAAGATCGAGAGAGGTAACGGCGAACTTCGAAGATGTCACAACCCTCAGAGGATGTGTTTCGCGCCCGCGTCATGAAGAAAAATGACCTCTCAATTTTCGGCTGCTCGATGACTGGAACGATCGCATTCAACACCTTGAGTGACACTGACTAATGTTCGATACAATAGAGATATGCTGGGACTTTCTGACTTACAGCTTTCTCCAATGACTCTGCTAGCAGTTTTTGTCTTGCCGTTTTCCTACTACGGATACCACGCAAAATTCTGGTACGAGTCCGAGCGTCTACGATTTTTCGATTTTATTCTTCAAGCAATTTGCTGTTTGGGAGCCCTTTTAACAGGGCTACGTATCTACTACGCGCTTCTCGATCGCGATTCGTTGCAAATTCAATTTGGCTTAGTACACCTTTGCCCACTGGTCTTGGCCATAATGGCGGTTGCGAAAGGAAAAGGGCTCGGGGGGGGAGACTCGGGAAGCAGAACTGCGATCGCGGTGGGTGAGAACCCGAGCCAAGGTGCCTTTGCTCCTACGGCCAGAAATACGGATATTGAATCGGTTGCATGGGACGACCTGATTATCGATAAAAGTGCCAAGGATGAACTGCTCTCTGTCATAAGCTTGCTCAAGGCGCCAGAGACAGCAAAAGAGTACGGTATAGCACTGCCGAAGGGGATTTTATTTAACGGACCACCGGGAACCGGTAAGACCACTATTGCGAAAGCGGTCGCTAGTATGGCGGGGCTAAATTTCTTTGTATTGAGTGCCAATGAAATCGTTTCTAAGTGGGTGGGGGAATCAGAAAAAAATCTCACCAAGTTGTTCGAGGCAGCGGCATCCCAGTCGCCAGCTGTTATCTTCATTGATGAAATTGACTCCCTAGGAAAGAAACGATCCGAGGGAAACGCATCTCATAGCGACAATCTTTTAAATCACCTCTTGCAGCTGATGGATGGCGTCCTCAAGAGTGAGGGTGTCTACATTATTGGCGCTACAAACCGAGCAGACCTTGTCGATGAAGCGTTGCGGCGGGCCGGAAGATTGAGCCGAGTGATTGAAATTCCGCTACCTTCATTTGAGTCAAGGTTGAAGCTTTTCGAAGTGTATACTCGGAAGATCAAGTTGGCGGCCGATATCGATCTCTCTCTGTTGGCAAAAGTTACGGATGGAAATTCGGGTGCCGACATTAAAGCAATCTGCAATCAGGCTGGACTACAAACGTACCAGCGGGAGCAGCTGATTCCTCCTCGTGAGCGACGACATGTCGTTACCTCCGGTGATTTCGAAGAGGCGCTTTTGATGTTTGCTATCGACGGGGACACGGCAGACGCGATTGAGAGTGAGGAAGTCAGTAAGCCTCAACCGTTAAATGGGCAGATTGAGAGAATTACGTGGGATGACGTGATAGTCGACGACGAGTTAAAGCGTGAGTTGAAGAGCGTTGTCTCACTACTCAAGGACCCTACTACTGCCCAACGTTACGGAATTTCGGTACCGAAAGGAATTTTGCTCAATGGGCCACCGGGAACGGGGAAGACAACGCTCGCGAAAGTGATTGCCAACGATGCGAACGTGGCCTTCTTTGTGCTGCAGCTAAATGACATCGTCTCGAAGTGGGTCGGCGAATCCGAGAAGAATCTCACGCGGCTATTTAAGACAGCGGCACGCCATGCGCCGGCCATAATATTTATTGATGAGGTAGATTCGATCGGAAAAAGTCGTGCTGAAGGGAATGCGCAGCATGCGGATAATCTCCTCAACCACTTATTGCAGCTGATTGATGGAGTGGTGAAGCAGGAGGGGGTCTACATAATCGCGGCGACTAACCGGGCCGACTTAGTGGATCCCGCTCTCAAGCGGGGTGGGCGACTCAATAAAGTTATTGAAGTGCCTCTTCCGACCAAGGAGGCACGAGCTGCGCTATTTGCGCTTCACCTTCGGAAGTTACCGCTGGCTGGGCCTGTCGATGTCGTTCCGCTTGCCGAAGCAACCAAGGGGAAGAGTGCTGCCGACATTAAAGAGATCTGCAACCAGGCTGGCCTTAACGCCTTTAAGCGGGAGTCAGCCAGAGGTAGTCGAGAGTACACGATTGCCCCTGTCGATTTAGACAAAGCGCTGGACGAGTGGCTGAGTCAGGGGCGTCGATGAGCTAACGAATAACGAGACCCATACGCCGGCTCGGTCCACCAAGAGGGCGAGATATGCTAGAGACAGCCTGTTGAATTCTGCCGTCTCTGGAGGAGCCGCGGGTAACTATTCGCTTCAGCATCTGCCTTCGTTCTTTATTGCTGAAAAGTGAGTCGGTGCCGTTGTCGTATAAATTGTAGTTGCCTTCGATCGGAATCACCGGACCGGCGCTTTCTCCGAATGAGCATAGTCGCCCCTGATCGATACCGAAGGCACCACCAGAGGAAGGCCCGCGGCGACAATCAGCGAGGGACGATGAGGAGAACGACGCCAAAACAAAGAGGAAGAAGGCTGACGTAGCTCGAAGGGAGGGAAGTGAGGAGTGGATTCGCATGGCTATCTCCGAAATAGTATCTTTCACAACTGTACGCCAAATTCAAAACTTAAAGAAGTGGAGCTAAATGCTTTAAGGCTTCCGCTACCGGGCGGGGACCGAAGCCGAATTCCGTGAGGAATTTCTTAGAGTTGAGCGATACATCCTCGGGTCTTTTGACATCTGACGGCGAGCTCTCTCTGCTTGCGCTCAAGATCAAATTGCTGTCGTACCCCATCGACGCACAGAAGAGGTGGCCAAATTCTACCCGGGAGAGCCTTTCCCTACCCCCCGCATGCCAGACGCCCTTGGCGGACGAGGCCGCAATCGCAAGAATGATATCGCATGCATCGTCTATAAAAATCGGGGTTCGAAATTCATCGTCAAAAAGCGTCAGTGTTTGTCTATTTTCTAGTGCCTGCTTCATCCATCCAAGGACGCCGGGTGAATCGGATGGTGATTTTCCGAACACAAGCGATAGGCGCACAACTGCCCCGAGCTGCTGGAGCTCTAGTACACGTTGTTCTCCAACAACCTTGCTGCGGGCGTAGGCCGAGAGTGGCGAGGGTCGATCAGACTCTGTAAATCCGCCGGCAGGGACTGTCGCCCCATCGAAAACTAGATCCGTAGAGATGAAAGTGATGGGCGCATGCCACTGCTGAGCCAGATCGCAGAGGGTGAATGTTATCAATCTATTCGATTGGTCTGCCTCATGATGATTTCTCTCACAGGCTATCGGCGAGGAGAGCGCTGCCGCATGCACGATTCGATCTGGCACGAAGGATCCCAGCGCCGCCTTGATCTCTCCAGCGTCCGAAAGATCGCGCACTCTTACCTGTTGAACTCGATCGTGCTTTATCACCATTGAAGCTGATCGAAGGAGCGCAACAGAAAGCCAGTTCGGATTGTGTGCAACCTTCTCGAATACAGCGCTCCCCAAAAATCCGGAGGCACCAGTAAAAAGGAGGCGAAGGGGTCTTTCGGGCATGGGAGAGAATTAAAGCGAGATCGCTTAACTGTCAACTCGCGAATCAGGGGATAGGGCGAGATTCAAGATCTCCCCAATTTCCCTGAGCTGCTCGAAGTTGCTGGTTGGCTACACTTTTGCATTTACTCAAGCTACCGGCAGACCAGAGGGTCGCAAACAGCTAGTTGCCGGCGGGAACGGCAGTTTTAGCCTCACGGGAGGGCAGTAATGTCCCGAGGTGAGCATCCAACAAAGGTACTTTATGTCTGGAATAGAATCGGCGTTGCGGACTAGTGCTCAGGGGCTCGATGCCCACGGGCAGGCCATCGCTGTCGTTGGCGATAATATCTCGAACGCCAATACGACCGCGTATAAAACTGCTCGTGCCGAATTTGCTGATCTGCTTGGAGAGGCCTCGGGAGACCGAACAGCAGGTGTTGTTGCAGGTATCGGCGACGGTGCGGCACTGAAGAGGGTCCGAGTTCTGCAGGAAAATGGGGTAATTGAGCCCACCGGTCGAGAGCTAGATGTTGGCATCGCAGGCGGCGGATTTTTTATGGTTGGTGACACCGCGGCGCCTCAATATACAAGATCTGGAAACTTCGAAATTGATAAAACCGGACTCCTCACGAGCGCTACAGGGCTCCCAATCCTCGGCTACTCCGGCGTGGATACAACGACCCTTGGTACTATCAACATGTACAGCGCAGCGACGACGGGTTCGGTAACCAGCACAGTAGCGCTATTCGGTAACCTCAACGCATCCGCGCCGATAACCACGGTTCCTGCGAATCCGACGACCTTCAAGGAGGTTGCAAAAGCGCAATCATTTGCAGCCTCGCAGCCGGTCTACGATAGCCTCGGCGTTCGCCATGATATTCAGGTTGCCTACTTCAAGACAGGGCCAGGTGCCTGGACTGCTCAGGCGTTTATCGATGGAGGCGATGTTGGGGGTACGGCAGGCCAACCGACCTTAATTGGAACTACCTCGTTCACGTTCGGAGGAAACGGGCTAATCCCACAGGCCAATGCGGCTCAGGCTACCATTAACGCCCAGGCAGCTTACTCCAACGGTGCGACCGCAGGGGCGTTTGCGATTGATTTAAGCTCTATGACGCAGTACGCGGGAGGGTCACTCATCAACAACGTGACACAGGACGGGCAGGCGAACGGAAATGTAAGCAAGTACGAGTTTGACTCGGATGGAAAAATCTATGCCTTGCTGGATAACGGAACACGTTCACAGATAGGTGCTGTTCCGCTGGCATCGTTTCAAAATGTCGATGGACTGGAACGGAGCGGTACAGGTGTGTACTCGGCCACCGCGAGCGCTGGCGATCCAACTGTGTCGAGCGCCGGTAAGGGGCTACTCGGAACTCTTGAAGCGTCATCCTTAGAGCGATCCACCGTGGATATCGCCGGGCAATTTGTTAACTTAGTGCTCTTCCAACGCGGGTACCAGGCCAACTCCCAGGTGCTGTCGGCTGCTAATGAGATAATTCAGGGGACCTTGGGGCTCATAAGATAGTCCTAATGTCGTCTGTTCATCGTATGCCCTTCGCCGTGACCGCGCTCATGTTTTGAGTCCTTCCAGCACTTTATGGTACGCTTCCTTTAGTTTTGAAGAGCCCTGTCCTCGGGTCACCCCTTATGTCTTTGGAAATCATGTTATGCGTCTCATAGTGCTTGGCTGTTTTTTATTACTTCTTGCCGTTGGTATCTCCGAGCAGGTATTTCCACTTCCGCTCGCAGTTGGTGGTTTGGTCTTTGGTGAAGCCGAGGTGCTCCTCTGCTTGGTAGCTTTTCCGCTACTCGTTGTTGTCGAAGGGTTCTGGTCAATGGTGCAATCGTCGCGCGCGCGGGGGGTGTCTGCACTCCTTGAAGCGATTACGGAGCAGAGCACTGGGTATCAAGAAAGAGCTGCTCAAGCGATTCAGAAGCAGAGAGAGTTGTCTACCGAGCTATTGGAGGCGACAGAGCGCACCGAGCATTTGATGGCGAAGATCGCTTCCCAAGAAAACGCCTTCGCTTCAGAGTCTACTCAGCTACGTGATGCGCTCCGAAGCGCCGAAGCTCAGCGGGATGTTGCTCACGCGCAGTCTGCTGGCAAAGGCAAAGACGTACTGCATTTTCTTTCTCGTCTGCAGGAAAAAGGGCGCTTTGTAGATTTTGTAATGGAGGATGTCGGAACCTGCACTGACCAGCAGATCGGTGCTGCAGCTCGGTATGTTCACGGTGGTTGTCGGTCGGTCGTAAAGGAATACCTCGATCTAGTGCCGGTTCAGGAGGGGGAGCAAGGGAAGGCAGTAACGATCTCCACTATGAAGGATCCAATGATGTTACGGTTTATCGGGCGCAGCGCTTTGCAGTTCCCGGTGACGGGGACCCTGATTCATCGGGGATGGAAAGCCACTCGGGTTTCATTACCTGAGCTTTCGACCTCTGTGGTCGGTGCTGTGTTAGAAGGCGGGCCCGTTATCACGCCGGCCGAGGTCGAGCTTCGCTAAACATATTCCTGATCTGGAGGTAGTTTGTATGTTCTTAGGTGCAAGTCAGTGTATCGGTATCGATCTCGGCACCTCTAATTCAGCATTAGCGGTGAGTATCCCGAATTCAGGAACGATTAGGGCCGTTTCCGTGCTTCAAGGTATCTCGTCAACAGCCCAGGCTGAACGCGCGCTGCTACCTTCAACCCTTTTCTCTGTGCCGGTCGCTGAGAGAGAATTTGCACAACAGCGTCTGCCTTGGGAAGACTCGGTGGAATGGTGTGCTGGCGAAGTGGCGCAGGAGCGCGGAGTCTTGCTACCTGGAAGGGTCGTAACCTCAGCAAAATCGTGGCTGTGTCACCGACTCGTGGACAGAAGATCTCCAATTTTACCCTGGTCTGCAGAAAGCGACGTTTCCAAGATCTCGCCTTACGAGGCTTCTGTTCGACTTCTTCGACATTTAAGGGGCGCCGTCAGTAACGAACTCTCCGCCCAGGGCGCTGAGAATGGATCGGGTACCGAGATCCCTCTTGTTCTTACGGTGCCGGCATCATTTGAGGAGTCAGCGCGTGCGTTAACCTACGAGGCTGCTATCGAAGCAGGATTTGGATATGTCACGCTCTTAGAGGAGCCGCTCGCAGCGCTGTATGCATGGCTTGAAGCACATCGCGACTCCTGGCGTGAGGAGTTATCACCGGGTGACATTGTGCTCGTATGCGATGTCGGAGGCGGCACAAGCGACTTTAGCCTTGTGACGGTGACGGAAGAAGCGGGCTCGTTAGCCTTCCGTCGAGTGAGTGTTGGTGACCATATTTTGCTCGGTGGCGACAATATGGACCTCGCTTTAGCGCACCATCTTCGGCAGCGTCTTCAT
>JAYVGZ010000201.1:0-4394 GCA_043771805.1 Pseudomonadota bacterium | reverse complement strand
GGGCAGGATCGATCCCTTTTTCAGACGGCTGGGCCACTTGAGGCTCTTTCCGAGGGGGGCCTACGCTCGTTAGGAGAGGGTGGTTTTCAGATGGTGTATTACCCGGACATCGGAATGAACGGCGCGAGTATTGTCCTCGCTAATCTTCGCTTGGCCCCGATTCAAGTCTGCTCTTACGGGCACTCGGTAAGTACCTTCGGATCGTGTATCGATTACTTTATCGTTGGTGCGGCTACTGAAGATCGACAGCGGTTATCCCAGAACTACTCAGAGCGCCCGGTCCTGATTCCGGGGCTTGGAATTATTAGTTTAGTTCCCACGTATGCTGAGCAGCCGAGAGTTCCGATGAAGCGAAAATACGTCTTGATAGCGTGCCCCTGGTCAGCACAAAAGTGCAATGTAACCAACCTCACGATCTTGGCTGAAATAGCTGCAAAAAGCGCACTTCCGATCGTGTACAGATTTCTGGTCGGTCCCGGAGTGTTGAGGAATTCTGGGCACCTCCCATTTGCAGAAGACGTGCGCCGAATATTCGGTACCAACGGTGCTGAAGTTGTATTGGGTCAGAACTACGAGCAGTACATGCAAAATATTACCGATTGTGATTTCGGTGTCGATTCATTTCATTTTGGGGGGTGCAATTCGGTTGTCGACCTTCTTTACCTTAACAAACCCATAGTGACTCTTGAAGGTGCGCGCTGGTACGGCCGTATCGGAGCAGGAATTCTTCGATCTATCGGGATGGAAGAACTCGTAGCGCAAGACACTATGACGTATCAAGCGATTGTCGCTCGGTTGGTTGCTGATGCAGTCTACAGGAACGAAGTATCTTTGCGAATTAAAGAGAGTAATTTCGCGGAGAGCGAAGTGTTCCAGACTCGAGGGGCAGATGGTTTTGTGAGGGCAATTCACCATCTGATTAATCATCATGAAACACTTTCTCGAGAACCACTTTCTCGAGAACCTGGGGACCGGATGATTGATATTAACTAGGTCGGGCGGAGTTCAACTGCGGCAACTGTTCAAGGTGCTTTGAGCAGTTGATAAGCGTTCCTGAAAGATTCGAAATGGCGCTACCTTCCAGCACATTAACGCAGGTGTTCGTTTGTTCAAATGAGTACCACTCAGCAAGGTCTCGGTTCAGCAGACATGACATAAGCATCTTGTTCATAGAATGGTGGGCTACGATCAGCGTCGTTTTTCCACTCATTCTCTCGGACCAGTCAGAAATAAATCGGGCTGCACGAAGCTTGAGGTGGTGCAAACCCTCACCCTTATCGGGAACAAAGTCGTGGTGATCAACCCCACTCTCCTTGAGCGCTTTGTAGTAATCGTCGAGGGGTTTGCCATCAAACACGCCCCAACTCCTTTCACGCAGGTCGGTGAGTGTCACCACTGGGTGGGGATGCTCCTTTGCGATAGTGAGTGCTGTATTGTGGGCCCGCTTTAGGTCACTCGACAAGATGAGGTCGATTGGCACTGTTTTAAGCCTTTCCGCCACCAATTCAGCCTGTTCCTCACCGAGAGGAGTAAGCTCACCGTTCAAGTGCCCTTGAACCATGCGCTGCGTGTTCGAGAAAGTTTCGCCGTGACGAACAATAATAATTTTCACCGGGTGTTTATACAGAGAAGGCTCTCCCAAATCTCAATGGATCGAGCATGAATCAAGGATCTTTTGGGTAGCCGGTGTCAGCTCTGCGTTTCCGTCATTTGTGTCTTCGTGTTAAACACCAATCCATGAACAATCTTTCTCAAGCATGCGCCGACGCTCCTACGACTCAGCCAACAATTTCGCTTTCAGAGACCTCTGCACTTCTCTTCGATATGGATGGCACGATCGTTCACAACATGCTCTACCACCACCGGGCATGGCAGGAGCTGCTTAAGGAGCTTGGGCTCGATTGGTCGATCGAGCGTGTTCAAGCAGAGATTTGGGGGAAGAATGAAGATATCTTCGAGCGTATTTTCCCCGGGAAATACTCGAAGAGCGAGGCACGAGAGTTAGCCTTGAAAAAGGAGCGGCGCTACATAGAGTGCTACACGCCAGATGCCCAGCTCCTACCAGGGTTAGAGCAGGTTTTAGCAAGTGCAAAGGAAGTTGGATTGAAGTTAGCGATTGCAACGGCCGCTCCTCCGATCTGTCTTGAGTTTGTGATGAACTTTTTTAAGCTGGAACGTTTCTTCGACGCCGTTGTTCATGCAGACGAAGTTGCCCACAGCAAGCCGCATCCGGAGTCCTATCTCGTAGCTGCGGCTCGAGTGGGGGTCAAACCTGACCGATGTCTGGTATTTGAGGATGCTCCGGTAGGAGTCAAATCAGCCGAGGCTGCGGGAATTCGATCGTATGTCCTCCTCACTACCCACCAACAGGCAGAGTTCAAGGGTTTCTCTTCGGTGAAAGGGTTCCTGCACGATTATCAATCTTTCATTTTTGTTCCCTAGAGGTGGGCAGTTGATGGGAAAAACATCTGAATCTCTAAATATATCAGCCAAATAGGGTGTCTTTGGAGGTCCCGCATCACCTTCCAACAAACCCTTCGCCCGACCGTAATTGCAGCCCTTGTTTGAGGAGGGCTCATTCACTAACATGCCTCCTTGGAGTTACTGGGCTTCAGCCAGTTCCATCAATAGTAAAGACGACTTAAACCATGCTCAAGCAGAAGTGGCGCCTGATTGCTCGACTCGAGCGCCTAGGTGACAACCTTATTATTTTTGGTGCCTTCCTTTTCGCCTACCACGGGCGACAATCGCTCCTCTTTTGGAATGAGAAGCTCGGATGGAATTTTCAGTTTGGGGGAGAAGAGCTCGCTCCGCTAAGAGACTATTTCAGTGTTCTCGTAGTAGCTGTGATCGGCTACGCCGTGGTCCTTAACATCATGGGGGCGTACGGCAGCATGCGGTTAAGTTCCGTCTGGAGGCTCTTTCAGCTCTCGTTTCTCAGTTCGAGCATTGTATTTGTGCTCCTAGCAGCAACACTTTTTCTTCTCAAAATTGATCTTAGTCGATCGTTTATTGGATTATTCGCATTCGTCACTGCCTGTGGGCTAAGCCTGGAGCGGTATGCAGTCCTCAAATTTCTCCGTTTTTGGCGTCGGCGTGGAAAGAACTTTCGTAACGTTATTATCTGCGGCGTCGGCGAACAGGGTGTCAAGCTCGCCCGTGAAATCGTTGGGCGCCCTGAGCTTGGAATTCACATTCGCGCTTTTGCGGATCTACGCGAGATCGATTCTCACCAAGCGCGCACGATATCTCATTTTCGAGATGACCTTCGCGGCATAGTAAGGGTAGGTCGAGTATTGCACGGCGCAGAATCCCTCGGGCAAGCGCTCCGTGATTACGCGATTGATGAGGTGATCTTTACCGATGTCGTAGAGGTGATGCCTTACGTTGAAGAGATGGTGCTTGCCTGTGCCGAGCAGGGGGTGCGTACGACCATTGCCGCCGATCTTTTTAGCCTCGGGCTTGTGAAGTCGGGAATGAGCTATTTCGGTGGAATGCCACTCATTCATTTCCAGACTCCCCCGGGCGATTCCTGGGAGTTGGCGCTGAAGAGGGGGCTAGATGTGTGCATCTCTGCCGTTTTACTTCTTCTCTCTGCTCCGCTGTTTGTTGTTCTCGCACTTGCCGTAAAGTTGACACCGGGCCCTGCCTTCTTCCGTCAGACCCGAGTAGGGCTTAACGGCAGGCTCTTTCCGATGTACAAGTTTCGCTCGATGTATCATGGCTCAGAGCGGTTGACTGAGAGCTTACGCGGACTAAATGAGATGCGCGGCCCGGTGTTCAAACTAACGCACGATCCAAGGATTACTCGAGTAGGGCGTGTGCTTCGACGGTTTAGCCTGGATGAGTTGCCGCAGCTCTGGAATGTATTTATTGGCGAGATGAGCTTGGTGGGGCCCCGTCCACCTATTCCTGGGGAGGTAAGTTTGTACGAACGTCGCTCACGGCGAAGGCTCTCCATGCGGCCTGGCCTCACCTGTACATGGCAGGTTAGTGGCAGGAGTGATATTCAGGATTTTGATTCGTGGGTAAAGCTTGACCTCGAATATATTGATAACTGGTCACTTCTCGGCGACCTGTTCCTTCTGTTCCGCACTATTCCTGCGGTGATTCTTGGGACTGGGGCGAGGTAGCGTTGGAGCTGCAGAACGTCCGCTCACAGTAGTTCGGATAAGCAGTGCACACTTTTCGACCCCATCAGTTGTTACTTCGATGCCACAGTAAGAGTCGCGTAAATTCGCCTTACTCCAGCACTGGAGGCCTCCTCTCGTGTTACAGCAAACTTACCCAGCACCCCAGTACGTTCAACGTGAGGCCCCCCACAAATCTCTCTAGAAAAATCGCCAATAGTGTACACCTTCACATTCTCTGGATACCGCTCGCCAAAGAACGCA
>JAYVGZ010000200.1:0-6274 GCA_043771805.1 Pseudomonadota bacterium | reverse complement strand
AGAAGGCAGCTACTAAGACATAAAGAGTTTTGAAGGCGCCTGTGGGTTCGGCTGTGCCTGGCTCGCGGGGTCTGTTGATTGAATATACTGTATTGGACTATAGAGGAGTTGGTTTGTGGTTGACGCGCGCGTAGCTACCAAAAAGAAGAAGCAGAAGCGGAACGTCCCCGTAGGGGTCGCGCATATCCATGCGACGTTCAACAACACGATCGTTACAATCACGGACCCCTCGGGAAACGTTGTAGCCTCGTCAAGTTCTGGTGCTAACGGTTTCAAGGGCTCGAGGAAGTCGACACCCTTTGCTGCACAGGTGGCCGGCGATATAGCTGCACGAAAGGCCAAAGAGGCTGGCGTGAGAACAGTAAGTGTCCGAATCAAGGGGCCAGGAGCTGGTCGAGAGTCAGCACTTCGGTCTCTCCACCTTGCTGGCCTTCAGGTGACGCTTATCAAGGACATTACGCCGGTTCCGCATAACGGATGCCGAGCTCGTAAGAGTCGCAGAGTTTAATTTTTTGCTGTTTGGGCGATTTTAGGGGCAATTGAGTCATGGCGAGATATTGTGGTGCGGTTTGTCGGTTATGCCGTCGAGAAGGCGAGAAGCTTTTTCTGAAAGGCGAGCGCTGTTTCACCGGGAAGTGTTCCATTGAACGAAGAGAAGGTGGTCCTGGTCAGCACGGTCGTGGTCGACAATCCTTCTCGGACTTTAAGATTCAGCTCCGTGAGAAGCAGAAAGTTAAGCGCACCTATGGGTTGTTGGAGACTAGGTTCCGCGATACCTTTGAGCGCGCTGCTAAGTCGAAGGGTGTGACTGGTACCGAGCTTCTAGTTTTGCTTGAACGGCGCCTAGATAATGTTGTTTACCGTCTTGGGCTTGGTTCGTCTCGTAGGCAGGCTCGACAGATCGTAGCCCACGGTCATGTCTTGGTAAACGGTAAGCGTGTTGACATCCCTTCATTTACGGTAAAGCCGGGTGACATCGTGGAAGTTGCTGAGGGTAGTAAAAAGAACCCGTACGTAGTAGGTGCAATGGAAGCTGCAAAGTCTCGCGTCATCCCTGAATGGTTGACGCTCGACCAAGAGGCGGTGCGCGGTACCGTTAATTCGTTGCCGACTCGTGAACAGCTCCCGCCGACTGTTCGTGAGCAGCTGATCGTAGAGTTGTATTCTAGGTAGTTAGCGCCGGTGGTTAGGTTGGTTGGGAAACCGCTGACATATTCCATCGCTGCCGATTGCTGAGGGGGCTTTTCCTCAGAGGTTGTAGGCGAACGCCGCAGCTAGAGAAGAAGCACTAAAAATTTGACTAATAGGTAATTAGGATAGAGACATGAAAAAAGTCAGTCTCAAGGATTTAATCAATCCAAAGCGTGTAGAAGTGGAAGGTGCTACAGCGGATCATCGCTACGGTAAGTTTATTGCTGAACCTCTTGAGAGAGGTTTCGGTATGACAATCGGAACCGCTGTTCGGCGTGTCCTTCTTTCATCTTTACAGGGCGCGGCAATCACTTCGATCCGAGTAGAAGGAGTGATGCATGAGTTTTCTACCATTCCCGGAGTAGTCGAGGATGTTACAGAGATAGGCCTCAACTTGAAGGATGCAGTTTTGCGTCTTGAGGATAAAGAGGAGGCAGTCCTTCACGTTGAAGCGCAGGGGCCATGCAAACTTACAGCAGGTATGCTAACCGGTGACCCAGCAGTAGCAATCCTTAATCCCGAACTGGTTATTGCAACCCTCGGTGAAGGGGCTTCTGTAAAGATGGAGTTCACGGTTCGTGTCGGTCGGGGCTACGTCCCTTCCGAGAAGAACAAGGTCGAAGGTGCTCCAGTCGGTACTATTTTTATCGACTCAATTTTTGCTCCAGTTCGCCGGGTGAACCTAACGGTAACCAATGCGCGAGTTGGACAGCGCACTGATTACGACAAACTAGCGATGGAGATCTGGACCAACGGCAGCATTGATCCGCGATCTGCAGTAGCTCAGGCGGCGCATATTCTGGTTGACCAGCTTGCAATCTTTGTCGGTGAAGATCTCATTGTTGAGAGAGAGGAACCGAAGAGCGAGGAGCCATCCAAGAAGTGGAATGACAATCTTTTCCGTCGTATAGACGAGCTTGAGCTTAGTGTTCGTTCTGCGAACTGCCTTGAGAATGCTGACATCAAGTACATTGGTGAGCTGGTTCAGCGCTCTGAAGCTGAGATGCTCCGTACCAAGAATTTCGGTCGTAAGTCTCTTAATGAGATTAAAGAGATCCTTACTGAGATGGGGCTTTCACTGGGCATGAAACTCGAAGAGTTTCCTGCTCGGCGGGATCTTGAGCAGCAGAAAGAGCAAACCGACCACTAGTCGAGGTGAAGTATGAGACATGCAAAGGGTTTGAGAAAGCTAAGTAGGAATGCGAGCCATCGCCGCGCACTTTTGCGGAATTTGGCTACCTCCTTTATTAAGTTCGAGCGATTTGAAACAACCGTTCAAAAAGCGAAGGAACTTAGGCCAGTCGTTGAGCGTTTGATTACCTCTGGTAAGAACGATACCGTGGCAGACAGAAGGCAGGCTTATAGCTATCTGCTAGATAAGGCCGTTGTGCATAAGCTGTTCACTGACATTGGACCACGTTTCAAAACACGTGATGGTGGTTACACTCGTATCGTTCGGACGCGTATTCGTCACGGCGATACTGCTCAGATGGCGGTTATCGAGATGGTAGAGAAGGCGGTAGCTCCCCAGCCAGGTGCTGTCAAGACCGGCGCAGGAAAACCTGCTAAGAATGCGCCAGCATCAAAGGACAAATCGGCCGCGAAGAAAGCGGCAGCAGCGGCTTAGCATTCCGTTCGGGGTGTTTGAGTCAGGCAAGACGGCTGGACGACTTAGGTCGGACCAGCCGTTTTTGCGTTTTGGCGTTACGGTTCTCCGTGAGAGGCTGCCGGTCGAAGTAAGTGGTATTGGACTTCTTGGTGAGTGGTCCGGCAGTAGATATCCCGGAGCCTTTGAAGCTGTTCAGTCAAACATCCTTACGGGACATCTTCAGCGGGTTCCTTCTGTGTCAGCGGGTCATGCAAGATTGGATTGCGTCCCGCCTTAGAGTAATCTAATAGAGCGCTTTCGGGTTAATGTCTTGTGAAGGAACACGTAACGTTGTTTATCTAGAAGCTAGATTTCGGGCGGTAGGTGGTCAGTAATTTCATGAAGAGCACTCGTAAATCGAGCGAACTGTCTAAGGTTCTAGAGCTAGGGGAGGCCCTTATTGCGCTTCTTGAGGAGCGCGATATATCTGCGCTGGATCTTCTCGATTCTTACATCGAAGCCTTTGGTGTATGGGAAGAGAAGGAATTAAAAAAACAGGCTGCTTCCGCACAATCCCGTGACGCGAAAGGCAAGATTGATCTGGGGGAGTTGGGGCAGCAAGTTGCTATCCAACATGCTAAGGTGTTCGCGCTTGCCGAATCGATGAAAGATCAGGTTGCCCAATCATTAAAGTCTCTTCGATTGAAAGGGAAAGGTCTGAAGGCTTACTCCGATTCTTTTCCCAAGCGCATAAGCACGACGCGGCCGCGCCGTGGTTAGGAGTTGCTCAATAACGGGATTGATAGTCCACGAAAGATAAGACTGGACTCAAAGCCTAGCTAGAGCCAAAAGGAGAGCGAAAGATGAGAGAGTTTAGAGTTAATTTGGTGTGCAGCCTTTTGCTTGTGGCCTCCTTACTATCCGGGTGCGGTTATGCATTCCAGGGTGGGGGGAGTATTCTACCCCCAGATGTGAAGCGTGTTTATGTTGCGCCAGTTGAGAACAACTCAACCCAACTCGGCCTGGCAGATGTGGTTGCTGAAGCACTACGAGAGCAGTTTGATAGCTACGGTGTTGTTACAGTTGTTGAGCGACAGAGCGATGCTGATGCTATTTTGAAGGTAAAAATCTCTAGCCTTAAACGGGTAACCCGCACAACACAATCAAATACCGATGTGGCCCTGCAGCTTGAAACGACGATTCTCATGGCTGCCGAACTTCAACGGGTGACGGGTCAAGTACTGTGGCGCGATTCTAGTATCAAGGTATCGCAGGGGTTTGGAACAAATAAAACCTCTGTCGTCACCACCTCGGCGAACTTTGCTGGCGGCTCAATTTCTGGTTCTGATCTCTCTAGCTTGAGCGCAAGAGAGATCTCCCGTGGACAGGAAAATGAGGTCATCAACAAGTTGGCGGAGGATGCGGCTTTACTTATCTACAACAGTGCGGTTTCGCCCGACTTCTGAGCAGGCTTCCGGCTTATTGGGGGTCGGTCCACCGTAATTGGGGGTGCCTAGATGCGGGGGAATTTTGTTAAGAGCCCCGCGAGATAGCGCTGGTCCTATTGAGCCCGCACGGTTCGATACAAAAACAGAGAGCCATCTGGATTAGGCAGCCTTCTTGGATACCGTTCCACATGGCTCTCTAGAGAGCACACCTAGGATTTTTTAAGCCTTTGCTGATGGGCTCTTCGCTTCGGTGGTATTAACCAGGGCATTTAGCCGACTTACCTTACGGCTCAAGGTTGCTGGATGATAAAGGCCTCTTTTCGCAGCCTTTGCCATGAGTGATTCTGCCTCGCGGGCAAGTTTCTGAGCATCGTCTTTCTGTCCGGCAGCCACAGCAGCAGCCGCCTTCTTGAGAGCAGTTCGAACTTCTGCCTTTCTGACACGGTTTCGATTGCGTCGAACAAGGCTTTGACGGTGGCGTTTAATAGCAGATTTGTGATTGGCCATAACTACTTAACTCTAGATCTCGTTAGCTGTAAGTTCTTTCGTTCCGTTTCTATGTGGTCTCTGGAGACCAAAGCTCGATACCGAACACCGGAAAGACCTGGGTTTATCATGAAGGCTGAGGAAACTCAACTCGTCTAGGACGTTCCTACCGTTTTCCGGAGAAATCCCCATTTATACTACCCCACGCCTCCATGGCGGTTACCGCTTCTGGGGAGCGAGTACTTTCGGGAAGAAGTCATCCGACCACGCCCTAGTTGCGCCTGACTGCCCTTGGTAATGACCCCGACCGCCCTCGCCGTATGCTACGTCTGGCGGCGCGGCCATACCTAAGAACACCAGCTGTGCTACCCGCATACCGGCTCGGAGTTCCCGTGGATAGGGGCCGAGATTTTGTAGTTCGAGGGTGACTTGGCCAGTAAATCCGCAATCAATCCAGCCACTTAAGCTATGGTTTAGCCATAGTCGACCTAAAGAACTCTTAAGTTTTAAGTCGCATACCACATCGCGAGGCATCCTCAGGAACTCTTGCGTCGTAGCCAGCACCACCTCGCCAGGGAATAGTGTGATGATGTTAGCCTCTATCTCTTCAGGGGCCCGGGTAGGGCAGATCCAATGGTTACCCACGGTAACATCGTAGCTAGCGGGGTTTATCTGTTCCGGGTTGAAAGGGGTGATGCCGCCTTTCTCGCCAAATTCACGAATCCAATGGTCTGGTTTAATCATTCTACATATCCGAGGCAGGGGTTTTGTTTCACTCGGTTCCTTAAACGATATTCCACAGAAAATAAAGCTCTGAGGCGGTGTGAAAAATGCAGCAGGAGACGACCATCTTCCCAAAGGTACTCCTTCTTGAGGACGAAGCCGCTCATGCCATGCTTATTGAACGGGCTCTGCGCGGAACTACAAGCGACGTTACCCGAGTATCGACACTCGATGAGGCGTGTCGTCGGTTGAAGGCAGAAGCCTTTGATCTGATAGTTAGCGATCTGCATGTCCCTGGAGTAGTCGAAAAAGGCCCCGTTGCAGCGCTTCGAGAATGTGCCGAAACAACACCTCTTATTGTACTTACGTCGTCATCGTCAGTGAGTGATGGTGTGGCGGCCATGCGCTCAGGTGCAGATGACTTCTTAGTTAAAAATTTCGATAGCAACTTCAAAGATGTTTTAGAGCTCGCACTTCGAAGGATGTATTCGGCGAATGTTATCGAGCAGGAGAAGGCGCTCCTTACTCGAGACCGAAATATTCTGCAGCTAGCCGTTGAGAACAGCGATGATGGGCTTGCGGTAGTAGAGCCTGATGGCACGGTTCGACATTGCAATTCTTCGTTTCGACGGTTCCTGACTGAGTTTAATGCGCGAGAAGAGAATGTGCTCAGTGTCGACGTGGAGCGGTTGCTCCACGGAGATAGTATTCTCACTACGCTGCGCGAGAAACTGAACAATCTCTCGGTGGGGGCTGTCTGGACCACTGAGGTAGAAGCGTCGCAGGGAGAGGAGGCTTATGATATCTCACTTTCGGTGGCGACTGATGGCGAGCGGCG
>JAYVGZ010000199.1:0-7836 GCA_043771805.1 Pseudomonadota bacterium | reverse complement strand
GCTTTCTCTTACCCCTCCGAGCAGTGTTACTAGACTCGAAGAGCTCCTTCAGTCGTCCCCACACGTCTTCTCCCTCATGACCGATTCGCTTACTGGACGGCGTCGCGAGACACCGATCAGCCGCGCTGAGTCACAAGCCCTGGTGGCACTTACCGCGCAGTGCTCTCATGGTCTCGTCTTCGTCGGCTCAAATTCTCAAAATATCTTCCAACAAAACTACCCGCAATTTGGTGAGCTTCCCCAGGTTACAATACTTCCCTCAATGTATTACAAAGAGTACCAACGTGACGCCGCGAGCGCAGGGAACTTACGCGCCGGCACTGCAATAATCGTCGCCCCTCTCGATCAACCACGTATGCACTCCACCCTCACTCACCACCTATTAGCGAGTTTTCCGAAAACCGCATTCCATGTATTTGGACCAGAGGAAAGCTTAACGAAGGAGAGCTCCCATATACCCGCGGCTGCTGCGACTTCGAACTACCTAGCAAGTCGGTGCGCCGAAGCTGAGGTAGTTGTAGTTCCTTATCTAACCGAAGGAGTGTCCATCATCGTAGCCCGCGCACTTGCCGCGGGTCGGGTGGTTGTTGCAATGCAATGTCCTCTTCTTGATGAGATCCAGCGTTCGTGGAGCGGGCCCGGCGGTATCATCAGCTGTGACACGAAAGAGCAATTGGTCGAGACTACAGGACGAATGCTTGATACATACGAGCGTCACATTTTTTTTAAAACGAGAGGAACGGAACGCTCGGCGAAAAGTACGGCTTGGCGGTGGAACGCAATATCTACGATCGTGACAGAAATGATGTTTACGGTGATTAAGGCCAAGCAAGAAAGTAACGCTACTTCGGATCCCCTTGTTCTCCTCAATGCTACGTCACTAGCTGTCAGCTTTGAGCGATCAAACACCGCTAAAGCTCACGCCGAGCAGATTGGAGTCCTCGGAAAGAAGATCGCTAGTCTGGAGCAACGCATCAAGGAGCTTCAATCGTCCCAAACGGTACTAAAGTCTTCGTCATCGTATCAGCTCGGCAGCGCCGTAGCGAAAACGTTGCAGTCCATTCCGGGTTTCAGGGGGAAAGCAGAGAAGTAGAATCAGTCTCAAAAGTACCTTCGTCGCGAGACCCACCTGAGTTCGTCGTTGGGACACCCACTGGGGAGGGGAAGGGTATTATCAACCGTGATAACGTTTTTGGTTAGCACTGAAGTCAGGGTCATCTCGAGCTAAAAGCGAGAGATCCACCCCATATCAACCAAACTTTTGAGACCAGCTCTACCTACTGCTTGCGCCGAAGACTTCTCTGAACCCGCTTCTGCTCCTCATGGGGCAAAACCTCCAGGCGTTCCACAATCTCGAGAGCAAACGCACTCAAGAGTCGATAAGTCTCTCCAATCCGTCCATCTATTTGGTCTAAACACTCCGCTTGACTACGCACCAACTCCGCATCTCCGCGCCTCACTGGACCAGTGAGCGCCTTTGTCGCACCGAGTACTTCAATGTTACGAAGAGTTGAATTCATCATCTGTTGCAAAATTTCGCTTGAAAGCTCGGGCGGTACACCCGCAACATGGTGCAGCCTGTGCGCAACGTCAAACAAAGCCACAAGAAAATTACTCGAAAACACCGCCGCCGCGTGATAGGCGAGTTTATGCTCAGGGTGAACTGAAAAAACTCTTGCACCGATTCTCTCCATCGCCTCGGTAAGTAGCGCAACTGTTTCGGAATCGCCCTCAATTCCACAGAATACTCCATTGAAAGCCTTCCTCGCGATCGAAGGCTCGGCGAAAGTCAGAACAGGGTGAACGCTTGCGGTGTAATATGCTCCAGAAATAATCGGGTGTTTGAGAATCGCACTCGGCAGTGCACCGCTGCAATGAAAGAGGGTATCACCCGCTCGAAGCGCTCCGCTTGAAGCAAGAAGGCCCGCATACTCGTCTAGCACCCTATCAGAGGTCGCAAGAAGCCATACGTCAGCCGGAGCGAAAGAGGAGAGATCGATCACCGGTGCCCCCGCTCCAATAAATGCGATGCTCTCGCGAGCCGCGTTAAGGGTCCGGTTCATTACTCCGCCAATCTGAAAAACCCTCTGCTGGTGGAATAGTGCGCCGAGAGTTTTTCCTACTCTTCCACATCCCACGATGTTAAGTGTCTTGAGGGTAGTCATTCTATTCTCAATTTTAGCCCACTGACCCTAGCCTCAAGCTCGCCTTTTCGCACAGCTCTCTCACTGCCGGGTGCTTGATCTTCCGTTCAATCGAAATGAGATAAAATTTCTCTTGAATCTCTTCAGTTCTGCCGACGAGATGGAGTCCGTACTGCTGGTGCAAGTCACGCTCAACAGTATCAGCGACCGGTACAATCCCATGCCCCTTCGATGCTACGAGTTTCATTAATGAACTATCTTGAAATTCCCCCACCACAGTCGGCTGAACCTCTCGCTGCTCAAACCACCGGTCGATATCCCGTCGAATTGCTGCGCCATCCGTCGGTAGAAGCATCGGCGCCCCCGAGAGAGACTGAGGAAATCCTTTCTGGTACTTTTTGGCTAATTTTTCGGTAGCTAAAAACGAAATGCCGCATTGACCAAGAAAGTGATTGAAGGCCTTTATTTTGACCGTGGGAGGTATCGGTGAATCCGCGATGACGAGGTCAAGATGGCGAAGCGCGAGCTCTGCAAGAAGCCGATCTGTACGCCCTTCAATTACCACGACTCGGGGTTGGGGATCGAGCCGAAATGCCGGCTCAAGGAGTCGGTAGGCGACGAACTTCGGCATTACATCTGCTACTCCAACGGTCAACGTTGATGAGCCGTTCAGTCCCTTACCTTCCATGACGTTGAGGAACTCGTGTCCAAGGGCAAAGATCTCTTCAGCATACCGGAAAGCTGTCTGACCTGCTTCCGTCAAAGCAAGCTTTCGACCACCACGAACAAAGAGGGGCTCCCCTACCGCTTCTTCGAGACTCTTTAACTGAGCACTGACGGTAGGCTGTGACAATCGAAGTTCCCGACACGCATCCGTGATGCTCCCGCGCTTCGCAACGGTCCAGAAATAAAAAAGATGATGATAGTTAAGCCAACGCATACTATGGGTAGTCCTGCATCTGAGGTTATCGAAAAATATGAAGTTGCGACAGATTTAGCACCTTTGAAACCTGGCGGTACCGCCAACCAGGGCTTGAAACGTTTGGAAACACAAGTTACCCTTCGACAACTTTACCCGTTTTTCAACGCCCATGGTTTTCCCACTCCCCTACACATCACCTTACCGCCTTTTGGGAATTGTTCAACGGTATGCATGGGGCAAAATAGGAACGTCTTCATTAGTCGGGCGACTCTCTGGTTTTGGTCAGAGTGAGAACACGTCACCGTTTGCGGAGCTGTGGTTCGGCGCTCACCCAAAATCGAGTTCAGTAGTCAAAAGCGGATCTGACGAACTACCCCTCGACCAATTTTTAAGGAGCGCTCCTCTTGAAACTTTGGGGTCGCATTCCCTCGCTCACTTCGGCGCCTCTCTTCCATTTCTCTTCAAAGTGCTCTCTGTTGCGCGGCCGCTCTCGATTCAGCTTCATCCAGATCTCAAGACAGCGGGTGAGCTTTTTAAAAGGAATCCACGTCAGTACCCAGACGGAAATCACAAACCAGAGCTCTCAGTAGCAATTTCTCAGGTTCAGCTTCTGTGCGGGATGAAGCCTTATTGCGAGATCGTAGCACTGTTAGCTCGTCTGCCGGAGCTCGTCTTGTTTGCAGGGCTCGACCTTGCACTCCTTACTACGGCAACCGGGGAAAAGGCGCTGGAGCATGTTACCCGTCTCGTTTATGCCATTTTCAATGCGCCAAGCGCCTCGCGCGCCGACCTCATTAGACTCGCCTCGCGCCACCTGCTGAGCGCAGACTCTCTCGACCCTGATTTCATTTGGTTTCAACGAGCATGTTCAATGAGTGCCGCAGACGATCCCGGGCTCTTATTTATGCTCCTACTAAAGCAGATCTCTCTCGAGCCAGGAGAGAGCGTCTATATTCCGGCGAATCTCCCGCACGCTTACCTCAGCGGCGATCTGGTGGAGTGCATGGCAAATTCGGATAATGTGGTCCGAGCCGGACTTACAGATAAATTCATCGACACGGCAACTTTCCTCTCACTTGTTCACCTTGGTGCGGACCAAGACTGCCGCCTTCCGGCAATACACGACCCCGAGGAAGGTGTTTTCATTTACGCCCCACCAGTTCCGGACTTTCAGCTCCGTCGATATTCGGGATCAGAGATCTCCGCAGCATTTCGTGCCGAAGGTCCGGCGATCTTCTTCTGTCTCAAAGGGTCAGCGACACTTCGGGGAACCGGCTCTGTCTCATCCCTTAAACTTCAAGCCGGACAAGCAGCATTCCTCCCAGCCATGGGTGCAAGGCCCCCTATAGACTTACATGAAGGGGATCTGTTTGTCGCGTCGTGTTCACCTAAGTCCAATGACTAACGGTGAAGTGCAGAGTCCGAAACGTATTGGCTACACCTTCAGTTCTTGGTCCTGTAGGCACTGTATTTCTGCCGGAATGCTGCTCTGTACCGGCCCGGACGCCGCTATGGTGACACTACCAACGATTGTCACAGCACGGTCGAACAATACATCACCTTTCACCACTAGCGCTCTCGCATTGCGCAGTGACGGTACCACCTTGATGCGGGCCTCAAAATCCGAAAGCAACCCAAAATATTGAGGGTCTAGTTGAACGCTCGGAAGTGAACCTTCAGCGGCAGCTGCTACTAGGTTAAACGAAGGACTCAACTCAAAGGCATCTGACCGCACGACAAGAAGGTCATTGTTAGATTTGACTGGGGCAAACCGTGTCCGCGGAACCTGAAGGGCGCACGCCCCGGCAAAGACCTCAATTGCAGCGCCCATTGCAGTCTCGATCTGAATGACTTTCTGGCTTGATCGATCTCTGGGATTCACCGTTTTACGGTTACTGATCAGCGGAAGAGGGATAATGCCTTCGTGCTCGGCGGCCGTCTTTACCACCTCCTCAAGGTCTAACCAGATGTTGTTCGTATTGAAGTGGCGGTACAGTGAGATGTCTCTGAATTCGGGGCTCAGATCGCCGCAGCTCGTTGTTGGCGCCTGTCCACTTTCGCGCAGCAATAGCCGCCCAGTTGCTCTTCTTCGAGCAAGATGTCCACCCTTTGAATCAGCGAACGTACGTTCTGCTGTCTCCATTAAAAACGGTGCCTTCTTTTGGGCAAGATACCCCAATATGCAAGGATCGACGGTTGCTCCTAGGTTGTCTGCATTGGCGACAAACAGATACCTCTTACCGAGTTCGAGAAGCCGAGCAGCAATGCCAGACTCAATAAGGGCCGAATACATATCGCCATGACCTGGAGGGTTCCAGTTAAGGTCATCATCAACCTCTGTCGCCGGCAACATCGTGTCGAGGTAAATTTTCGGATGCTTATGTTGCTGGAACGTCGTTGGAAGCCCCGAATAGGAGAGCTCAGGGTAGCGTTCCATGAAGGATCGAATATCGCCATCAGTTGAGAAACTCGTCATGTGCAAGAGTGGTATGTGAACACCCGCATCCCGGCCCATGGTGAGGAGCTGCTTCGCGATAATGTCATTGAAAGTCAGACCTTCTTTCACAACTAGGAGCGACTTTGCTCGGTTGAGTCCCATTGTGGTCCCGAGGCCACCGTTCAGGCGAACTACAACAAGCGATCCAAGTAGGCTCTTACCAAGTTCGGCGAGCTTCCCGGACGATGAAATAGCAGTGAGAGCCTCCACCTCATCGAGGGGCTCAATCTCCTCTTCACCAATTACGCCCGAGTCACCTGACCGCACCGAGGTAAAAAGATTCTCAAAATTTTTAATGACAGAGTTAGGGAGCCCAGCCGCTCGCATCCTAGTTCTTGCCTGCTCAACGGGAACTTCCATTGCAGTACGGCGTACCTCCCTCTGTTCATCTGAACCATCATTCACAGCCATCTATCAACGCTCCAAAAGGACCATTTGGTACAAATTCACCCTCTTCTAGCTGAGACCGCACCGAGATCCCTACCGATGCCTTTTGTACAACAACGGCAGCAAGCAGAACAGTCAAGGGCTACCGACTTCATCCAGGGACTTCTTTAAGGCGCGGTAACCCGCTAGAATGGCGAAAAATTTACGTGCACACAACCTATGCGAGTAGTCTGTCTCCACATCCCACGCCCGCCCGCTGGTAACGCAATGGCAATGGCGATCTATACCACCAAGTGGGATACGGTCGGAGCCAAGTTCTTTCTCCATCAACTCGAGAACTTAGCCTCTGCCATGCAGCAACCTTTTTCGCTGGAATTTTACGTCTCTGCGAGCACGGTTTACGTCTGCATGGCGGCGGAAGATGGAATGCTTCGCTACCTAACTACTGGCATCTACTCGTGGATGGCGGATGTTGAGATCAGAGATATCGAGGATTATACGCACCACGTTGATGAGCATACTGCCGTGATAGGGACGGACTTGTTCCTCACCAAATCCGATATTTACCCGGTACAAAACTACACATCCTACGCCTATGACTCGGTCGCTCCTATTCTTACCGCGATGTCACGAATTCACTCTGGTGACCGCCTGGTCTTACAGGTCCTTGTAAGACCAATAGCTGAGACGCCCACCCTGCAGGTTTCATTAAAACTAAGGCGCAAACTAGAGCGGTTTGTCCGACTCTTCCGAGCGAAAACTTGGCTTAAGAGAGATCTTGAAACGAAGTCTAGAGAGCTCATCGCGAAGAAATGTCAGAGCAAGCTTTTTAAGGTAAATTACCGCGTCACAGCGATGACTCAGGTGCCAAAAGATGGAGGGGCGTCTGAGCGCAAGACGATCATGGAACGCCTCGCCATGCATGTCTCTCACGTAGTCAAAGCAGTTCAAGTCTTCAATACTACCGATGAAAATCGATTCGGGATCCACCCCTTACAAACTGGTGTAGGAATGACCCGTAAGATGCAAGAGCGCAGCTTTGACAGGCCTTTTTTACTCTCTGGATTGGAGCTCACTACCTTGTGGCACCCTCCAGGCCTAGGGACGCTGCCCAATACAGCACAAGTACTCTCGAAGAAGGCCCCACCTCCGCGACTGCTTCCCTCGACCGTTAATGACCCCCAAGTAAGCCTGTTCGGCCACACCAATTATCGAGATCAGTTAGTCACGTTTGGACTGAGGCGCTTTGATAGGCGACGACATCTTTACGTTCTGGGGAAATCCGGAAACGGCAAGTCATGCCTACTTCAACTCTTAGTAAAAAGTGACATCGAGAACGGTTTTGGGTGCGCAGTTCTCGATCCGCACGGGGATCTTGTTGACGATGTCTTGCGGTTTGTTCCTAAACATCGAGCGAAAGATGTCGTCATTTTTGATCCGGGTGATGTGAAGTTCCCACCGAGCTTCAATCCTCTTGATCCTTCAAGGCCGGAGCTAAAAATGCGGGTGACCCTAAGCTTTGTGGATACATTTCGCCGTATCTTTGGGTCGGACTGGTCCGAAAAGATGGACCACCTTCTGCGATACGCCATGATTGGGTTACTGAACATTCCAGGATCCAGTGTTGTATCGCTGCGCAGAATGCTCTCAGACGATGAGTACCGTGCAGAGGTCGTTCGGCGTTGCCCTGATGAAGCTGCCCGCCGGTTTTGGGAGATGGAGTTCAACACCCGACGTGAAGAATTTGAACAAGGGCCCGCGTCTCAGCTTCTGAATCGCCTTGACGAGCTCCTTGCAACCGACATGATCCGCAATATTCTCGGCCAATCGACAAACGCGTTTAACTTCCGCGACCTGATGGATAATCGAAAGATTGTTCTCTTGAA
>JAYVGZ010000198.1:0-2048 GCA_043771805.1 Pseudomonadota bacterium | reverse complement strand
AACGCTTAGTTGTTTTCACCCCGGATTTGCATCCGCAAATCCACCCCTGAGGGGTCGGGACGCTCCTCGAATTTTAACTCCACTGCCTGAACGGTTACTGAGTTAGTTTCTGATTCCACTTATCACGGTGAGTTCACTTTAGTGGGCGTCCCAGTGATGATGGAAGCAAGCTCAGCCCGAGCCCGCTCCCACAGATCGGGGTTGGTCGGCCAGCTAATATCGGTGCGCTGCCAGGTGGGATCTCGTGAATCAGCAACGCCGTACTCCCATAAGACCTTAGGCACGATTTGCTGCACGATTTCGTCGGTTTTAGTGCGGTCTTTCTGAGCTGCTAGCGCTAAGTACTCGACGTCTTGGATGCCACGGCGCCAGTGTTTTAATCGGAGGCTAGCGAAGGGCCCATTTACGCCGTAAGAGTCTTGCGGGTAGTTGGTGTCAGTGCCGGGATAGAAGAGAACCCCATCCCCGTTCGAATAGTTCCAGCCAGACTCACCGAGGCTTTCGTGTTGTTTCGGCACTCCCCCGAATGTTTGCGCTGTCACAAAAAGCCGAGTATCGATCTTCTCTTCTTTGGTCCTTCCTTGGTAGCTATTGTAATAGGTTGATTCCCAATAAAACCACCGGTGGATGCCAGCCTTCCACTGGCCCCACGCAAGTTCCCTTAGCGCTACACCGTCATCCTCAGTCACGAAAGAACCCGAGGCGGGACGGTGGCCGTTGTACATCATCAAACGCTTATTGGGGTCTGTACGAAAAACTTTCGCAGCAGCCGACCAACTGCCGGAGTCAGCTACCGAGATTGTTGATGCAGCGATTGACAGCGATGGGGTAAACTTCACGGCCTTGGTGGCATCCATGGTAGCAAACGAGGGCAAGTTCTTTCCGATTCCCGGATTGGTGCGGATCCACGAGGCCCACTTCTCAATGGTTGCGTACTCTTTGCTTTCATCTATCAAGTAAAGGAAGCGCTCTACCTTCGGTGCATGTGCCACAAACCATTTTTCCCAGGCGTTTGTGTGACGCCACATCTCCTCGCGCACCTCGTCTCGCCAACCCCATCCGCCGTAGAGTCCGATCACAAAAAGATCATGAGGCACCTCAGTACCGGGACCTTCATACCCCTCTTTCGCTGAGTAGAGGGATCCATCGAGCCGCGGGCTCCACTCATACGGTGACGGCTGATCGGCCGTATATTCGTAGTTGGGGTCGACGAGTGTGATGCGGTGTCGGTGAGCCATCTGAAAATGACGTTGTCGAACAAGGACCGAGCTCTGGCTGAGCTCTTCACCGACTGGTTTTATGTCTTCTTTGCCGAAATATCTTTTATTAATGTCAGTTGGGTTTACAACCAGCATCGATTTCGCCCGAGTTTCATCAGGTAGAGCAAAATCGAGGACTCTCAGATCGACCGAGATTGACCGCACTTCGCCGACTTTCGTCCTCACATTCACCTGTCCCCTGAAGACGCCTGAAGGCGCAATTTTTGGCACGTAGATGTCTATCCAGATACTTTGATTCTGCCCCACAAGTACGGTGAAGGGAGATGCTAATTCAAGGGGAACAGCGATATCTGGATAAAACTTCCCAGCATCGGGACGATCGAGCCATGTTCCCTTTCCAATTCCTTGGGAGTTGTAGGGCCGTCGAAATCTTTCTGGGATGTGGCGTTCGTCATACTGCTCGAACCCATTGAGAGAGATGCCTTTAATTTGCAGGTAGCGAACGAAAAAAAGTTCTATAGGGCGGTCGACATAATTGAAGACGGCATCTTTGGAGGCTTTTTTTGACGAGATTTTAGAGCCGTTCGGGCCAAAAAGTTCAGACAATTCAACGGTCACGTCTCGGCACTCGAAAACGGGAGCCTCAAGAACCATGTTAGCGCTTACGACTTCATTTCGAGCTGCAAACAGCCGAAGTGTAGAGCCATCCCATACAGAGTTTTTTGTCCGCTCTCCGCCCCGGGAAAGACGTAGCTCATTTTGAGTGACCTTATCTTCCCCGGTATTGAACCAGATGTTCTTTAAACTCTGTCCATGAGATGACGGGAG
>JAYVGZ010000197.1:0-4426 GCA_043771805.1 Pseudomonadota bacterium | reverse complement strand
TTGAAGTCCGAGCAGCGTCCAGCCCCTCAGGGGCGGATTTGCGGATGCAAATTCGGGGTGGAAACAACTAGCCGTTCACGAAAATAGCCAACGAGCGATCAGCTCGTTGTCGACGAAAGGCTCGCCTGACTGCAAAAGTTGTTCTCGTAACACCTCTGATTTGTGAACGAAAATATACCCGTGAACGGATACCGTTTATAAGCGCTCCTCCGTACTCATCTTGGGCTTAGCGAGTTGTCTTGCGCCACTTTTGAAATAAGCTGGAATTGTGTACAGTCGAGCGATTCGAGAACTGCGGTTTTCCATCGTTTCAACTTGTACTTTCTGGATTCTTTCAATGGCTTATGTAGTCACCCTCAAATGCTTAGGAACAAAAGACCGATCATGCGTAGAGGTGTGCCCGGTCGATTGTTTCTACAACATCAAGAAGAAGAAATATAACGACCAATTCGGTGTTGGCGCGAAAGGTGAAGACGTTGGCATGCTTATGATCCACCCGGATGAATGTATTCATTGCGGCGCATGCGAGACTGAATGTCCCGTCGAAGCTATTTTCGAAGACTCTGGTGTTCCTGATGACGTTAAGGAGTTCGTCGAGCTCAATTCCCAAGAGACGACGACTCTCTCCGGCGAGGAGCTTGATGCTTGTCGGTGCACCTCTAAAGCATAAGAGCGATTCATTCGAGGATGTTTGGGAATTGGCAGGGTTCTTTGCAGCCCTCTGCCAATAAATACATTGTGCCCTTGTGCTCCGCATGGCACCTTAGGATTTGCTTTCTAACACCCCCTAACCAGTGGCTTCGGTAATGCATCAACGACTTCATTTTAGGTGCTGTTTCGCCGTCACTTCTCGTACTTGGCTTGGATTCTCGATCGGTCTACTGCTGAGTGTCTTGCCGGCTCCAGCCCAGGCAAGCCCAGGGTTTGCGTCGAACATCGCTATCCAAGGTCCTGGCGAGCAGCGTGTCGTTAACAGCCAGTTTGCTGCTCCTGCTAAAATGCGAGGGCGGGTAGATTTCTGGAAAGATGTCTTCGCCAAATACGGAAGGGATCAAGTGGTAATTCATCACCGCGATTTCCCGCAAGTCGTGTTCGGGGTGATGGATTTTTCTGATGAAGCTCTGAGTATGAGTGCACCAGAGCTATCGCAGCATAAGCAGGCCACAGAGAAGCGCACAGTAGCGGCTGTAAAAACGCAGCTTGCCCAGCTCGCAGCAGGTAACGAGCCAGGGACGGTCTTCCAGCAGAAAGTGGCTAAATCGATGGCGTTCCTTTCGGGGGGCAATTCAAAGTATCAAAAGGTAATTGATGAGGATCTGGTGCGCACCCAGACAGGCATTCGCCAAAAATTCGGAGATGCAATTCGCCGAGCTTGGAGATACCTTCCTGTTATGGAGCAGATCTTCGTGTCAGAGTACGCATTGCCGAAAGAGCTAACTCGACTTCCATTCATAGAGTCATCCTTCGATTACACGGCGTACAGCAGCGTAGGCGCTGCGGGTATGTGGCAGTTTATGCCCCGCACGGCACGGTCGCACGGTATGGCCATCGGTAGATACGTTGATGAACGCAGAGACCCTATCAAGGCAACTCGGGCTGCCGCGGAATACCTCCGCTCTGCTTACAATTCGCTGGGAAGTTGGCCGCTAGCTGTGACCTCATACAATCACGGCGTCGGAGGTGTTCGATCTAATGTTAATAAAGCGGGGTCAAACAACCTGGTCGATCTTGTGGAGAGTCAAGGCGAGCGGTATTTCGGATTTGCGTCAAGTAACTTCTACCCTGAATTTTTGGCGGCGAATGAAATCTTTGATGATCACCAACTTTATTTCCCGGAGATCCCGGCGGAGCGTCCGCTGCGGGTTGTTTCGTTTCCGCTCCGGACAGCGATGTCTGTTGGCTACGTTTCGAGGCAATTAGAGATTCCCCTCGATGCCCTCAAAGAAGCTAACTATGCACTTCTTGATCCCGTGTGGAATGGGGCAGCAAGGATACCTGCTGGATACTTGCTGCGTGTGCCCGTAGAGTATCAAGGGCGGCTTGATCAACTAGTCGGTGTTGAACCCGGTGCCCGTACAGTTTCAACTCGAGAACAGTCGTCTACAATTTACGGCGGTGTTCAGTACAAGGTAAGAAAGGGAGACACCCTCGGCTCTATAGCAAAGCGTTACGGGTCAACCCCTGCAAAACTAGCGGCGCTGAATAATCTTTCGGGAGGCGGTCTTTCAGGCGGTGGGGTGAAGGTCGGCCAGCTCTTAATTGTGAAGGGGAAAGAGAGCAGCCGAGGTGGGCCAGCGTCGACCCTTAGCACCGAGCAGAGTCAGGCTTCTTCGGTAGTTCAGTCGGCGCCGCAAGAAAATCGCATAGTATCAAAGGGGAAGAAAAGTGCCTCTCCGGCGGTTCGCACCCACACTGTACGAAAGGGAGATACTCTAAGTTCAATTAGTAGAAAAACCGGACGGAGTGTTGCTGCCCTGAAAAGAGCAAACCGCATAACAGGTTCTACCCTTCAACCTGGTAAAGTGCTCACAATTCCGTAACCCAGGCGTCAATTGGAATCGTCTGTGCGAGTACCCTCGCTCTCTTCGGGGCTACCCTGAAGGAACGGTAGACCAGGAATCTCAGCCGACACCGCGAAGATCTCCTTTTCGAGTTTCTGGGTGAGCTTTCCAATTTTTCGTGCTTCAGCGACTACTCCCCCAAGCACTGCAGTGCGTACTTCAGCCGTAACGCCCTCACCCTGCGGAGCGCGGACAAGATCGAGAATGGCACCAAGGGCCCACTCGCACGAAACGGCGCGAACGCGCAGAGAGTGGGCGACAGCACGAAATTCATCCAACGTAAGCGATCGGGTTTGGCGCAATACGTGGAGGTCTTCCGGCGAAAGTCGTGACGCGATTCGAACCGCATCTGGCAAACTAAGGAGTGCGACAAGGCGGGCCACAGAGCTGTTTTCACTTACGGTGAATTTAGCGTCGGATGAAATTGATGAGATGTGCTGCTTGCGCCGAATCGCAGGTGCGTAGCGCCACTTCGAAAAATCACCTGACAGAAGAGTTGATTCCAATTCCTCACTACTCTTTTCAACCAGTGCTTCATCATCCGGGGTGAGCCTCAGCGCCTCTATTTCAGAGAGGACCTGCTCTCTGCTCTCTTTAGGGAGCACATCGGGGCGAAATCGGCTCTCCCTCGGGTCATTTCGATCCTCGACCTTGATGCGAGTGGCTAAGAGGGTGAGAAGAGAGACTTTATCCGCGAGTGGTAGGTTCTGATTTGCGAGTGTCGAAGCGAGTAAAGTATGTATCGTGTCCCATTCGGCTTTCGTGGGCCACTGCTGATTTGCGGGAAGCTGCACGGCGAGATTCGGTCCGAAACGAAGAGCAGAACTGAATTCTTCTACGCTCATCGCTCTGCCACGGAGCGGCACTGCTTTTCGCGTTTCGAGAGTAGTTGCAAGGCCATACTGCCTCTGAGTCTCCGCTTGATTTGCGGTTGTAAACGTTCCAGCTGTCTGCGCTATCTGTTGTTCGGTGCGATGGGTGCTGGACGTTGGCGCGAACCCCGTAGCGAACACAAAACTACAGAGACGCCGAAGCTCAAGAACCTCCGGGTTTTGCACCGGCATAGCGCGTAGAATAGCGAGGAGGTTGTTTGCAAGGTCTTTCCTCTCAAGTTTAAAAGTTTCCGATGGATTCTCGAGCAACGCCCGCAAACGCACAAATGCTGCAGCTCTGAAAACTTCAATCTCCAGGGCGCGGAGAGCAACGTACCGGGCTTCGATGAATTCTCGGCGATTAGAAATCGTGTGCGCACTTGACCCTGACAAAACAACCGCCACTTCAGATACCATGAGGAGACATTTCTCGAAGCGGGTATCGTGGCTGCATTTCTTAACGACCTGAATGGCAAGATGGACCGCCTCTGGTTGAGGAAAGTGTCGCTCTAAAAGTTGCTTCAATTGGGTACGGCTCTCGTCTCCACAGCGACCGTGCTCATGGCCGATAGAGTAGAGTGTCGACGCAGCGAAGTAGAGCTCTGTGTTTCCAAGTCCATGGAGGCTGCCTAAAGCTTGGAGCGCAGCGATCCGAGCTTCCTCGCGGTCAGCCCTTGTTGCTGCCGCAATATCAGAGAGGGAGTACTCCTTCCCTCGAACGATAATCCGAACCCGTTCACCTGAGTCCGGCACGCCTGGTATGCGAGAGAGAGCGCCCGCCGTCGGTAGCGGCGGTGTCGGCGGCGCCTTCGGGGGTATTGGTATACCAACGGCAGATGTTACCGCTTTTGAGGACACGCACGTCTGCGGTCCAACAGACGAGGGAGCACCAGCGGAGTACATGTCATTTGTACTATGTGAGATATCGTCCGGCACCATAACGGGTCATGAATTACTATTCTTTATGAGGGTATGGAGGCTCTGTTAGGCGGG
>JAYVGZ010000196.1:0-3593 GCA_043771805.1 Pseudomonadota bacterium | reverse complement strand
CTTGCACTGCTTGGACTTCTTTATTTCAGCGCCTATTCGATACGACAGTATGAGCGAGGAGTTGTTCTTCGCTTTGGAGTATTCCAGGGCGTTAAGGCGCCTGGGCTTCGGTTCATACTCCCTTTTATCTCTGAGCTAACCCGTGTTGATCAGCGCGTCATCACAATGGATATTCCCCCGCAGGATATTATCACCCGCGACAACGTCTCGATTAAGGTAAATGCAGTACTGTACTTCCGCGTCGTCGATCCCGAGCGCGCAATTTTAGCGGTAGAGAACTACCTTTACGCGACGAGTCAAATCGCCCAAACAACCTTGCGTAGTGTGTGCGGTGAGGCGGAGCTCGATGATCTGCTCTCGCAGCGGGAGCAAATTAACCACCGAGTTCAAGAGATAATTGACCGACACACAGACCCATGGGGAATCAAGGTTTCTGTTGTCGAGGTAAAAGACATCGATCTCCCACATGAGATGCAGCGTGCAATGGCAAGGCAGGCCGAGGCCGAGCGAGAGAGGCGAGCAAAAATCATTCAAGCAGAGGGCGAATTCCAAGCCGCTGAAAAACTCACTGCTGCGGCGACAATTATGTCAAGAGAGCCGGCCTCCATGCAGCTGCGGTACCTTGAAACCTTGAAACAGATCTCTGCTGAGCACAATTCAACCATACTGTTCCCGATCCCGATGAACATCATGGAGATCTTTAATCGCATACGGACGCCTAAAGAGTAGGTGCTGCCTCCGCGTAAGCCGCCGAAAATTGCTAGTGGTTTTTAAAGACTTCTCTATGACTTTAGTAGAGCCCTACACATACGAACTCGCTGACGAACGAATTGCCCAGCGTCCGGTCTACCCCCCTGATTCTGCAAAGCTACTTGTCATTGACCGAGAGACAAAAACCCTTCGGGATCACACCTTTCGCGAGCTTCCCGAGCTTTTACAGCAGAACTCACATTTAGTCTTCAACGATACTCGTGTAATCCCGGCGCGCCTCTTCGGCGTTCTGGAACCGAGCGGTGCTCAGGTGGAGCTGCTACTCGCAAAGCAGGTTCTCTCTCCGGGTGTCAGAGTGCTACCAACCTGGGAGTGTCTGGGCCGCCCGATGAAGCGTATTAGGAAGGCCCAGAACATCAGGTTTAGTGCTGGGCTCATCGCAACAGTAGTGGACGATTCAAACTGCGATCGAGTAACAGTGCAATTCAGTTCCCCCGACGGGGTAGACGTTCACAAGGAGTTAACGCGGCTCGGCTCGATGCCTATCCCTCCCTATATTAGGGGCGGCAAGGGAGACGAGCAGGATCTTACCGACTACCAAACAATCTTTGCACAAACACCAGGATCCGTTGCCGCTCCAACAGCATCACTCCATTTCACACCTCAGTTAGTGACCGACATCCGCGCTAGGGGAAATTTAGTATCCTTTATTACTCTCCATGTTGGCACAGCCAGCTTTCAGCCAGTCGTGGTCGATGGGGTGCTTAAGTCTCCGGCAACCGAAAGCCTTCACGTGGCTGAGAGCACGCTTACTGAATTGACGAAAAGTAAGGATAACGGGACTCCCGTTGTAGGGGTGGGAACGACAGTAGTGCGTGCCTTAGAGAGCTCGTACGGAAGTGGTGCCGCGGCGAGTCAAGGCGAAACTGCGCTGTTCATCACCCCTGGATACAACTTTCGATGCATCGATCATCTAATTACTAACTTCCATCAACCGGGCACCACCCATCTCCTGCTTGTCGAAGCGCTCCTTGGGAGAGATCTGCTCCACGCCGCTTACTCGCATGCTCTAAAGAGCGGATACCGTTTCTTAAGTTACGGCGATGGAATGTTAATAAAGTAGTAAGGAAGAGATGACGGATTGCTACTCATGTACCACTACCTCTGGATCGGCAAGACTCGGGACTTTTCGAACTCGACATGGAATCTTTGAAACCCCAACATTTATGCCTGTCGGCACTCGTGGTTCGGTGAAGGGCGTTGATGTAGAGCGGCTTGCTGAGTGCGGCGCATCAGTCATGCTTGTGAACACGTATCATCTTTGGCTTCGGCCCGGAGCAGAGCGAATTAAATCCCTGGGCGGTATTCACACCTTTACCGGGTGGAAAGGTCCAATTCTTAGCGACAGCGGCGGTTTTCAGGTCTTTAGCCTAAAAAGCATCAGGACGATCACCGAAGAAGGGATCGAGTTTCGCTCGCACCTCGATGGCTCCAAGCAGTTCCTTTCACCTGAAGGATCGATCGGAGTTCAGCAAACACTCGGTGTTGATATCGCCATGGCTCTTGATGAGTGCCCGTCGAGTGGCCTTGACCACTCTGTAGTTGAGAAGTCTCTTGAGATGACCCACCGTTGGGCGAAGCGATCGCTTGACGCCAGACACGATTTGGAGATGTGTCTCTTCGGCATCACCCAGGGTGGATGCTTTCCCGACCTACGGGCCCGAGCAGCAGAGCAGATAGGGGCGCTGCCGTTCGACGGTGTTGCGATCGGTGGATTAAGTGTCGGCGAGAAGAAAGAATCCATGTACGGCGTTCTTAGCTACCATGTAGACCAGCTGCCGAAAGATAAAGTGCACTATCTTATGGGTGTAGGAACACCGGAGGATATCATTGAAGCGGTGTCGCGCGGGATAGATATGTTTGACTGCGTTATGCCCACGCGGGCAGGGCGCTTTGGCCGAGTCTTCATATCGGGCGAAGTCCCGTTCATAAATATTAAGAACGCTAAGTTTGCCGATTCTAAGGAGCCGATCGACGGGACCTGTTCGTGCATCGCGTGTCGTACCTATTCACGGGCGTATATTCAGCATCTCTTCAAGGTGGGTGAAATGCTGGGGCCGCAACTTGCGAGCATACACAACCTGACGCACTACCAAACACTTATGAGGCGGATTCGTAGTGCTATTCAGGACGGATCTTTTCCTTCGCTCTATGCAGAGATCAAGGCGATCTGGGCGGCAGTTGAATTAAACGGGGGGCAACATCAAGCGTTGTTGAATTGAGTCATACGAATTCGGAATCGCAGCAGCAACTGCTTTATAGATTCGCGGAAGCGTTGTCCCGTGTGATGCATTGCTCAATGGAAATATCATTGTCTGCGGATAATATAGTGATTAGGCCTATGCATTTTGGAGCAATTTTAATCCGATTTGCGGCGCAAGATTTGCCTGCCCTAACAATGAAGCAGCTACCTGCTGACGAATCGTTGTGGCGACAGCCGTAGCTGAGTCTTGAGCGATATCGGCATCAGAGATGCGGGAGTCCGCGGCTAGGGTATTGATGTTGGCTGATTGGAGCGTACTAGTGAATGCACCTGTTGCACCTAGGTTGGAGCGATAGGTTGTTAGTTCGTCTCGGTAGCGTTGGATAAGGTTTAGGGTTACTCCGGCGGAGATGCGGTTGGAGACTACCATGCCGGACATTTGTTGGACGCCGGTGCGGGTTAGGTCTTTGATGAAGGCATCCTGCAGCCCGTTCGTATCTCCAGCTACTAAGTTTGGGATGTTAGTCCACAACGCCACATAGCGGCCGTCGGCGGAGAGGGCTGTGACTTGAGAGCTTCCCCCCGTAGCCTGATTCCCCGCACTATCCGTAGAAACCCG
>JAYVGZ010000195.1:0-2241 GCA_043771805.1 Pseudomonadota bacterium | reverse complement strand
TCTCTTAATTCTTCCAGACGAGCCCCCGCGCGTTTCCAGCCAGCTGCCCAACGCTTTGCCTTTTCTATATCCGTGAGATTGTCCATAGCGTAGTTAACTCGGAGTCAACAAAAAATATAGAAATACTCCCTCTAAGGTATGTCATTGCAGGCCGATGATCTACCAGGATATTCTCCGACGAACTATTGCGGTACCTTCAGGGCGATCTCTGGAGGTACTCATTGTCGAACCGGGACCATCTCAGCCGAGCCCTTAAACGCCCTAAACAGCGGCTCCTCGACCCCACCTTACCGACTCGCTAAAAACGAAAAACCACTCAACGCCACCCCAAACACCCGCTCCGGTATAAACCCAAGCACCACCACCGCAACCGCACAAAAAACGATCGAAAATCCCGCCGGCCCAGACACACACACACACTTTGCGTCGCTCTCCCTCCCCTTCTGAAACCAAACCGCCATAGGGATACGGAAGTAGTACGCACACGCGAGCGCCGAATTCAGAACTGCGATAATCGCAAGCCCAGTGAAATCAGCCGCCAATGAAGACGAAAACAGGTACACCTTCCCCATCAACCCAGCGAGGCTCGGCGGAAGTCCGGCAAGTGCGAGGAAAAAAAGCGTCATACAAACGGCGAGCAAGGGGCTTCTTGCACCTAACCCCTTCAGGTCATCAATATCATCTGCGTCCGGGCCAATCGCCGAGAGCACCGAGAAGGCACCAATGCTCATCGCGCAGTAACCGATGAGATAATACACCAGTGCAGCGAGAGCTGACGGGCCCGAGGCGACAGCAACTAACCCCATCAACATATATCCTGCTTGCGCGACACTTGAGTATGCGAGCATACGTTTTATGCTGCGTTGTTGGAGGGCTGCGAGATTTCCGAGTGTCATTGCAAGCGCAGCAATTACCCACATGATTCGAGAAGCCCACTCGTTCGGGAGCAGAAATGACACCATCGAAATCTTTATCAAAGCACCGAACGCAGCGATCTTGATCACGCAGCTCATAAAGGTCGTTACCGATGTCGGTGCCCCTTGATAAACATCCGGAACCCACAGGTGAAAGGGTGCAAGCCCTACCTTAAAGGCGAGTCCTACAAGTAGAAAGAGGAAGGAGACCATCAATACGGGCGTCGTATACACCGACACGAGAGTTGGATTTGCTATCTGCAAGCTCCCAGTAACGCCGTACCAGAGTGCAATTCCGTAAAGGAAGAACGCAGAGCTGAAGCACCCCATGAGGAAGTATTTGAGCGAGGATTCTGACGAAGCAGATTTAGTAACTCGCGCGCCGCACAAGCAGTACAGCGCAAGGGAGGCTACCTCTAGACCGATAAAGAGCATAAGAAAGTCTGCTGCTCCGACCATAATGAGTGCGCCTGCAACAGTCATGAGGACCAAAAAATAGTATTCGGTGAGGCGTTCAACTTTTTCTTCGTGAACAGCGACCGAACCGCTCATTACACTTAAGAGTGCTGCGAGCGCTATCAGCCCTCCAAGAAGTTTTGAAAACGGATCAAATGAAAGCCCAAGCCCCGTTGTCGGATTACCGGCGCTCATTGAAAGCGTTGCACCCAGCGTTGCAGCCAAGATAAACATCGTAAACCAGCCGGTTGTGCGCGTGTCCTCAAGAAGTTTTCCGCACAAAAGGAATGCACAACCGCCGAAAGAGAGAATAAGGATCGGTATCAGGGTGTAGAAGTCAAACATTGCAACCTAGCTCTTTACGTTCATGCTCAAAAGGGTCATTTCTGCCGTTCGGTATCCGACTGCGAAGCGTTCATCACTGCCGGCTCTAGCAATGCAAGCACAGGCCTCGGGTACACACCGAGTACAACTACAATTGCGGCTAATGCAGCCAAGATTGCCGTATCAAAACTTGAAACATCGCTCTTGGAGGTCACGTCGGTGCACCTGTCGGCGCCAAACATCAATCGGAGGTAGGCGGTTAACGTGTAGACTGCTCCAAGCACGACTCCACTTGTAGCGAGCAGTGTCCAGAGTGGGTACTTTGAATACGAGCCCAGGAGGATCATAAACTCGCCTACAAAGCTACTCGTCAGGGGAAGAGCAACTGCTGCAAGTGAAAAGACCATAAGGAAAAAAGCGTTTCGCGGAAGGCGCGCCGCTAGCCCGCCAAAATTGAAGAAGTTTGCGCTTTTTCGGGCATCAATGAGCACCCCAAATAAGAGGAACAATGCCGCAGTAACTATTCCGTGACTAAAACTTTGGAAGA
>JAYVGZ010000194.1:0-4878 GCA_043771805.1 Pseudomonadota bacterium | reverse complement strand
CGAGAGAAGCTGGAGAGGGCTGAATTGCCTCTACTGCCTCCATCCTCGTGCACCGGGAGGAGCTACCCCTGTAACGGAGCTTCTACAGGATTCGTGTCTTAAGCGTGTAATGATCTCATTTGTGGTTGACGGAAGTTTCGGTTGGCAAGAGGGCGTGATTGAATCATCGGTTGCAGCCCTTCGGAATGCGGGTCAGGACGTGTGGGTTCATCTCTACGTCTACAACGGACCAGCACAGCGCCGATGGAAATCAGGCGTGTTTCAGTCGTTTGCAGCGATGGACCTTGGCGTATTTCGATACAAACTCGCCCGTGATCGCCATCTACAGGCTGAGTATCAGAAGATAGTGAAGAGCCGAATAGTTCCTGCGGCCGCTTACGCCGTCTCTCTCGGGGCGAAGGTAAGCGTAGCTCCGGGGTTAGAAGATAACCTTGATGATCAAGGGTATCGGGCGGCACTTCGCCTCATTAGAGAAGTGATGCCCGTGGACGTCCCGGTAACATACGTGCGGAGTAGCTGCTACCAGTGTGAGAAAGGGGTAGGAAGGTTTCGCCCGCCGGGTGTTTTGCTTGAGGAGCACGACGATAAACTTTTCCCGCTGAGATGGAACGGTATCGTAAATACGGATGGTCTTTATTTTCGCTTTAGTGACGAGGGCACTCGATATCCGCCGTTGCAAGAGCGCCTAGATTCGTGGTTGCGCAGAGCCGAGAAGCAACAGAACGCTTTCCTGCTCTGGATTCCGCATTTCCAGGATGCACCTCCGGGTTTGGTTCCCCGGCCATTAAACGAAAGGAACTTTCGGGGGCCAAGTGTGAGGGAACAAGGGGAGATCTTGGATTTTCTTCGAAGTTAATGGTCCGACCGCGCGCTCAAGCGTGGCGGCCATAGCGCTTTCAAAAGTCCGTAGCGAAATCCTGGCTTTAGAAAAACGGGATCGATTCGCGGATGCGAATCAAATAACTAGAGACACAGAGGCAGTTCAATATGAGCCGGAGAAGATAGTTTCGTGTTCGTTTGTCATGGCTGCGATGTTGCGCGGTTTCGGGAGAAGGTGAGCGGCGAAATGTAGTTATCTTTGGATAGCATCTTTCCTTGAAGCGCATTTCGATCTAAGTCTTACCCGGGTCGACCTAAACAGTTTGTACCGCTCGTTTGAGGCGACTCAGTCTGCCAAAGCTTTACCGAGCTCCCAGTTGTTGCCTGGGTCGGTTGATTATAGAAGCCTCAGCTGACTATAGAGGCATCAGCGGTTGGGAATCTGGCCGTGTGTTGAGTTTCCAACAGCTGAGTTGTCGCGTAGTGGCAGGATAGTTTGAAGTAGCGGCGACAGGATTCGTGGATTCGTTGTCTCAATCAGTCTGCCCTATTGAGGTAATCGGTGCTGATAAGAGAATGGAAGCCAGTGGTGCTTGTAAAGACTACGCTCCTCACCGCGAACGACAGTAGACATTCTTGAGTGTCGCTTCCTCGTGATTTTGTATCCATGGCTTCTGTATCCATGGCTTCTGTATCCATGGCTTCTGTATCCATGGCTTCTATATCCATGGCTTCTATATCCATGTTGGATACTGTTTTGCGTAGCAGCCTTGTTTTGCCTTTGGACCTTTCAGATGTTGCAGATGATAAACATATTCACCACATGGTCGATTGTCTCTGTGCCGCTTCTCTGCAATTATTCCCTGCATACGCACCTCAATGCTGCAATGCGCATGAATTCAACCGAGTGCCCGAGTTATCCATGGTAAAAAAATTCACATATGTTTCTGCTCGATACTGCCTTCTACTGGCAGTCGTCTCCACAATTTTTTCTCTAACGCCAGTGGGTCGCGCTCAAGCTCAATCCCCGGCGCCTGCGGCGGCAGTTGCGACGCCGATACCCGCGCAAGTTGCTCCCCCGTACAAAAACGTAGGCATCTCGACCGGCGTTTACAACGACGGGCAGGCGGCATTGTGGGATCTCAATATTACTGACCACTTCCGTTATTTCGGACCGGAGCAAAGGTTGAAAGGGTACCGTCCCGAGCAGCCGATTAAGTTTAGTCATGTAACGCATGTCGCTAATAATAGAATCGAGTGTCAGTATTGCCACTGGTCAGTAGCAAAGGCTGCCTACGCAGCGATACCAGAGGAAGAAACGTGCATGGGGTGCCACCGTCTTATCGTCAAGGGTAAAGACGAGGAATCGACCAAAAACATCGCAAAGATCAAAGAGTACTACGACAAAGGAGAGCCAATCCCGTGGATAAAGGTTCACGTATTCCCGGACCACGCCAAGTTTAACCATAAGCGGCATGTAAAGGCCGGCGTGGCCTGCCAAGAGTGTCATGGACAGATACCCGAGATGGAAGTTGTAGAACGAGTTTCTTCGATGAAGATGGGATGGTGTATCGACTGCCACAGACAGCGTGGCTCAAGTATCGATTGTTTGGTTTGCCACGGTAACAAATAGTCCGGGGCGGAAGTTTGGTGGTACGGGCGCTATGCGCCGGAATGTTGAAGTCCGCGAATTTTTGGGACTTGGAAATTTTTGAGGATCACGATGGAAGGCGAGATGGTTAAGCTTAATGTAAGCGACGCAGATACCAACGGAAAAGAGGGTCAGCCGGCTACTCAGGCAGCCGCGCAGGGAGGACTCGTTTCTATCTCGCGTAGGCGGTTCCTTAAAGTGTTGGGTGCGGGATCTGCGGTTGGAGCAGCGGGGTGTGCAAGTGACGCAACTCAGAAAATCCTCCCTTACGTAAAGCCCGATTTTGAGCAGATACCAGGTGTTGCGGTATGGTACAGCTCAAGTTGCACCGAGTGCAGCGCTGGCTGTGGTATTCGGGTGCGCACTCGTGAAGGAAAGGCAGTTAAGGTAGAGGGAAATCCAGAGAGCCCAGTGAATCGTGGCTCTCTTTGCGCGTTAGGGCAATCGGCACTCCAGGGTCTCTACGACCCGGATAGAATTAGGCATCCTCTTAAAAGAAAGCTCGGGGCTACAACAGCGCGGCTCACAAAAGAAGTTGTACCCGAATATGAAGAGGTTTCCTGGGAGGCTGCCTTTGCAGCGATTGGAACGTCGGTTTTGGCTGCAACCGGGAAGAAGCTGTTTTTGACGGGTGAGGGGAATGCGTCCCAGACGGACCTCCTGAAAGAGTGGATTACGCAGCTCGGTTTTGAAAACATCGTCTACGACGCAATGCAGCCGGTTGCTGTAGCGAAGGCATCGGAACTCGCCTTTGGTGTCTACGGCATACCGGCTTATTCAATCGATAAGGCCGAAGTTGTTCTCAACATTGGCTCAGATTTTCTTGAGACTTTTGTAGCGCCGGTCACGTATGCGCGTCAGTGGGCGGATTCTAGAAAATCCGAGAAGCCGCTGCGCCTCGTTCATGTTGAACCGCGACTATCCCTGACAGGTGCCAACGCGGATTTGTGGCTTAAAGCAAATCCTGGTTCGGAGCTACAGCTCGTTCTCTTCATCATTAAGGGGCTCCTTGAACGCGGTCGAACCGAGGGTCTGTCAGCGGATGTGCGAGCGAAACTGACCGCACTCACGAGCGGCCTTACGCTCGTTGAGGTTGAAGAGCAGACAGGAGTGACGACCGAGAAGCTATCGCTTGTGACACAGTACCTCTCTGACGCACAATCCTCGCTGGTTCTTGCAGGTGGGGCCGCCACAGCGACAGCAAATCCTTTGCCACTGCTCGTAGCCGTGAACCTTCTCAATTTGATGCTAGGTAATGTCGGTAAGACACTCGATATCGCCCAGATGCGCGCTCCGCAGTCTTCAGCTACGAAACTAGCCGCTGCGATCGAAAAGATGCAGGCTGAAAAAGTTGACGTTTTGTTCACCTACGGAACAAATCCAGCTTTCACTTTCCCATCAAGTTTTGGATTCAAGGAAGCGGTTGGAAAGGTTGGCATTACCTCACCTCAAAAGAAGGCTGGTCTTGTTGTGGCATTCGCGAGCCATCTTGATGAGACTGCAGAGCTGGCAGACTACGTTCTTCCGGTTCATACCCCACTTGAGGATTGGGGCTACATTCGTCCAGTAGGCTCACCTATCGGGCTGATTCAACCGACGATGAGACCAGTCTTCAACACGAAGAGTTTTGGTGACGCACTTATTGCAATCGCAACTGCAGCCAAGAAGACGATTCCCGGTGTTGATAGTAAAGGTTTTGAAGGGTTTGTTCGTGAGAATTTCCTGAAGTTAACAGCGGCTGCTCCTGGCTCAAACACCGAGAAGTTCTGGTTGGAGAGCGTTGAGCGGGGTGGCTACTTCACGGGTACAACGGTGCCGGGTGCTCCAAAGGTGACGGTAAGCTCAGCTGCGCTAGACCTCTCATTCGGGCTCACGCCGATGAGCGCAAAATCGGACGAATTGATTCTTTATCCATTCCCCTCAGTGAAGACCTTTGACGGTCGCGCCGCAAACCGCCCGTGGATGCAGGAGCTAACCGACCCAATTACACAGGCAGTGTGGGGGGCATGGGCTGAAATTCACCCCACGACGGCTAAGAAATTCGGCATCGAACACAAAGACCTTGCGATCCTTCGTACTGAGGATGGAGAAACGCATGTGCCGGTTTTCGTTACAGACTATGTACATGAAGGGATAGTTGCAGTTCCCCAGGGCCAAGGGCACTCCTCCTACGGTCGTTACGCTAAGAGTGTTGGACGGGGAAGTCTTTACTCTCTGCTTCCTAAAAAACTTGCGACGAAAACTGATGCACTGCCTATGCTGGGCACGGCGGTCAAGGTAATTCGAGGATTAGAAGAGGGGGCTCTTGTTACTGTACAGGACTTTAATTCCCAGATGGGTCGAGAGCTTGCGCGAACAACGCTTCTATCAGGTGCTGCGGCCCATGCGCACGGTCATGGATTGGAAGG
>JAYVGZ010000193.1:0-15132 GCA_043771805.1 Pseudomonadota bacterium | reverse complement strand
GCGTTAGAGACCTTGGCTTGATGAAACCGTCGCATCATTCCGGGGATCACGTGAGAGTGCTCCGGATGGAAGTTGTCGCCTTCTCCGTATAGGTTCGTTGGCATCGCCGAAATGAAGTTGCAGTTGTACTGCAGGAAGTACTTCTCGCATAACTTAAGCCCAACAATCTTCGCTAATGCGTACCCCTCGTTCGTCGGCTCAAGGGGACCGCTTAAGAGGTACTCTTCCTTGATAGGTTGTGGGCTTTCCCGAGGGTAGATACACGAGCTCCCCAAGTAGAGCAGCTTCTTCACGCTAGTGCGATGACAGGCCTTTACCACGTTTGCCGACATCGCAACGTTCTCGTAGAGGAAGTCAGCTTGGTATTGCTTGTTAAAGATAATGCCCCCGACTTTAGCAGCAACCATGATCACGTACTCTGGTTTTTCTGTGTCGAAGAAGGCATCGACTGCGACCGAATCGAGGAGGTCAAGTTCAGAGTGGGAACGCAAGATAAGTGAGTTGAACCCGGAAGATCTAAGGTTTCTGACCACAGCAGACCCAACTAATCCAGTGTGCCCGGCGATGTAAATGCGACTTGAAGGCTCCATCTTCGAGATTCTACCATTGGGATGGTTAGTTTTGGCAATCTGCCTGTTACGGGATCGGGCCGGGGTCTTAGTGTCTCAAGCCGTTACAAAATGAATCCATCTCCACAATGAGCTGCTCCTGCTGCTCAAGCGCTTTGGCACGGCGCGGAAGATACCTTTTCCCTAAATCTGCATTTTTGTAGTGAGCGTCCTCTACCAGGGCGACCTGAGCACTTAAGTCAACCACAGCTCTTTTGACTCCGATGCAGTCGAATCGGCTGTCCCACCAACACTTGCCGAAGGGGCTTGGCTTATCTAGCCGCCCACCAATCGACTTAATCGATTCGTCGATACCCACCACGAAGTTCGGCAGAGCCTCTCCGTCAGGAATGGCCTCTTTTGAGAGAACACACGCTGAGTTGATCGACTTAATGACCGCGATAGCCGGTTCTTCTTTGGGTGTTCCGCAGCTCGTCAGATCTTGGGCCGCAGTCGTGCTGAGGGTCAAAAGCGCGAAAAATGAGGTGATGAAAATGCCTTTCCAGGCTGCCATAGTATATGGATGTTCGGCAGGATCGGATTGGTTCTTGAGAATGAAGCGCGGAAGAAGAAACAATTGCAATGAAATTCCTATTTTCTCTTACAGCAAGACTTCCTCACTGACGCTGTAGTGCCCGCGATCGTTCAATCCAACTCGCGCCGCAGCAAGATCCGGATCATGTTCAAAAAAGACGATTGCTTTTTTAGTGAGCGCCTGTGCGAGGAAAGCCTCCTTTTCCTTGAGGAGAGTCTCAGCGCAAACGTCGAATCCCATGTGATACGGAAGCGGAAGATGGTGGGATGTTGGAATAAGGTCAGTAGCGAACATGAGGGTGTCTGAACCTCCTCTGATTTCTATCCATTGCTGTCCACGCGTGTGGCCATCAACGCGGTGTCCCCAGATATCTGGGAGCATTTCAGTACTCCCGTCATAGAGCTGAAGCTTCAGATTAGCGAGGGGGGTTACGTTCTCCGGCAGGTAACTAGCTCGATCCTTTAAGGTCGGAGCGTTCGCATGCTCCCAATTCGCCCTTTGTAGATGAATTGTCGCGTTTGGAAAGCTCGGTTTTAGCTCAGGGCTTCCCGCCTTTTCGAAGGTCGTAATCCCACCGGCGTGGTCAAAATGGAGGTGGGTAAGGATTACGTCAGTAATGGACTCTTTTGTGAAACCCCACTCCGTTTCCGGGGTATTTTGGATTCCGTAAATTCTCCGCGCCTTTTCGTTCCATTTCTCACCCATACCTACATCGATGAGGACCTTGCTCGCCCCGTCCTCGAGCAGCAGGCAGCGGCAAGCGAGCCGAATGCAGTTTTCTGCATCGGGCTGAAGAGCCTTCTCCCAGAGGTTCTTGGGCACCGACCCGAACATCGAGCCACCATCCAGCCGAAAAAACCCAAAATTGATGATCGAGAGGGTGTATCTACCGAATTTTGTACTCACTTTTGCATTCCTCTGAAGAGACGCAACGCATTGGCCGTAGTTGCAATGGCTACTTCCTCTATCGTTAACCCCTTTACCGCGGCAAGAGCCTTTATAGTCTCAACAACAAATGCCGGCTCGCACCGTTTACCCCGGTGTGGCTCGGGGGCCATAAATGGGGCATCGGTCTCGACGAGAATTTGATCGAGGGGTATGGCTCTACAGATCTCCCGGGTAGCATCTGCCTTCTTGAACGTCAGCGGCCCCGGGAATGAGACTAGGAAATTGAGTTCACGGAGTTGCGCCGCGAAGTCCGCGTCCTCAGCAAAGCAGTGGAAAACCCCTCCGACGAGACCCGCCTTCCCCTCAGTCAGGATCCTCAAGCACTCTGCCCCCGCGTTTCGAGAGTGAATAACTAGGGGCTTCTGAACTTCATGTGCTATCGCAATCTGGACCTTGAACGCCTCGTACTGCTTATCAACGGGCGCCCAATCACGGAAAAAATCTAACCCTGTTTCGCCGATAGCAACCACACGAGGGTGGCGAGCGAGGTCTAGAAGCCTAGTACGATCAAACTCTTGCCCAGCATCGTGGGGATGTAGGCCTACCGTTGCCCAGATGAAGGGGTGTTGCTCGGCCAGAGCTATCGCTCTTGCAGCCGATTCAAGACCATCGCTTGCTCCGATAGTAAGTAAGCGAGTAACACCCGCTGCCTGGGCTCTGGCGATTACCTCGGCTCGGTCAACGTCGAACTCTTTTGAATCGAGGTGAGTGTGAGAGTCAGTAACGTTGAGCACGAATTACCGAACGCGAGCCCCAGACGGAATTGGCTTATCTGGCGTAAGAAGGGCTAGGGAGCCGTCGCCCTCTGTCGATGCTGCAAGCAGCATCCCTTGGCTCTCAACTCCCATAAGCTTTGCGGGCCTAAGGTTAGCGATGATCACGATCTGGCGACCAATGAGATCTTCGGGGGTGTAGTGCTGCGCGATACCTGAAACGATCTGTCGCTTTCCGAGCGCGCCAACATCGAGCTGAAGACGGTAAAGCTTCTTCGACTTTGGAACTGCTTCAACGCTTTCGATAGTTGCAGTGCGGAGTTTGATCTTGGCGAAGAGGTCGATGTCTATTTCATCGTCTACGGCTGAGGTAGGAATTGCAGTAATAGGTGCTTGTGGTGCGGCAGTCGCAGGTGCATCTGAAAGGGCGGCGGCTGCTGGTGAAGCTGCGTCCGTGGCTTGAGAATTGTCGTTGCCTTCCATAGGTTCTCCAAAATACCAACTACTAGTGTGAACAGCGGCAATAGTGTGACAAGTGAGCGTTAATGTCCAGAAAACGGGTCTAAAGCCCCAACTCCTCCATAATGGTGCGATGGGACAGAGGTGTATTCATGTACTCGTTGGCTAGGTTGCGATTCGCGCTTCGAAGCACCTTCGAGAGGCATAGGACAGCATTCACGTTGCGATCTAAGATGAGGTACTCAGCGTCCATGACGTTCTGCAATGCGTGAGCCCACACTGTCGCAGCAGCAGGATTTGAACTGTTTTCTGTAAGACGCTGTTGAACACACACAAGGAGTAAACTGAGGCGATCTTTTAATGACGTCTTATCGCCACCCCACTCCTGTGCCGCACGCAAAATTTTATCGTCCTCACCCAGAAAAGCGGCCCTCACCGTTTCGCAAACCTCCTCCCACATTCCGGGTCTGGCACGCATTGTATCAAGTGAGGCGAAGGACCCTTCAGTGAGAAGGAGCGTTGTATCGGCTAGGTCCTTCTCGTTTCGCTCGTGAATCGCAGCCTTCATTTCGTGGGGAGAAAGGCGATCGAAGAACCACCGCTGACACCGTGAAAGCAAGGTTGCCGGCAAACGTGACGGATTCGAAAGCACAAGGATGAAGAACGAATCAGGTCGGGGCTCCTCAAGCGATTTAAGAAGGATATTCGCGCCAATGACCGAGAGGCTATCTGCATCATTAAATACGGCAACTTTTCTGCCGCCAAGGAACGCTTTTAGGCTCAGCCGGTCGAGGATCTGACGTAAGTCATCAACGGACGCCCCATCTTGTGACCCGAACGAAAGGCGGTGAAGGTCCGGATGATTCCCGGCATCAAAGAGGGTGCACGATTGACACGCGCCGCACCCGCCGTTGGTGGCGGCAGTGGTCAGTTTGCAGTGGCACAGTAGCTGTCTTGAGAGCTCAAGTGCGATCGCATGTTTTCCAATCGATGGAATGCCAGCGAATATCAAGGCTGAAGGGAGTCTTCCGTCTCGCACCAACCGAGCTAAAGTTTCGCGCTGTTGAACGTGACCGACTACTTTGTACATTACACCCCCAGGGCTTTAGCTGCCGCAGCTAAGTTCGCTTCTTTGGACTGTGTCGCATCGAGCACTAAGAATGGAGCCGGCGAATTCTCAGCGCACTTTAAGAATCCTTCCCTGATCCGGGTATGAAAAGCCGACTGCTCCTCTTCGAAGGCATCGCGCGATTCATCCTGCCTAGCTTTAGTACGCCGCACACCTTCCACCGGATCAAGGTCCATAAGGATTACCAGGTCCGGGAGCAGCCCCTGAGTTGCAAGGTGATTCGCCTCATCAATCCATCCGGCGTCAAGCCCCCGACCGTAGCCTTGGAAAGCTACGGTAGAGAAGAGGTACCGATCGCACAGTACCCAGCTCTTATTTGCAAGTCCTGGTTTAATTACGGTGTCTACATGCTCTGCTCGATCCGCTGCGAACAAAAGCAGTTCGGCGCGGGGGGACTTCTGCTCACCCCTCCAATCGAGGAGGAGTTTGCGTAACTCCAGCCCTAGCGGCGTACCACCTGGCTCTCTTGTGGCAACGACAGATGCTCCGCCCTGTTCGAGGCGTTGTTGGAGATTACGTTGCAGGGTGGTTTTGCCGCAGCCGTTGATCCCTTCAAAGGCAATAAAGGCCGGAGTGCGTGGGAGGCGGAAGGTGAGGGGGTCTACGATCATCCGGGGACTTTAGATCGAGGGGCGTGTGGCTGGCTACAGTCCTGAGGGGTAGCGCAGAGCAAAATCACGAACAGTGCGGTCTTAATAGCAGCCGCGTCGGTATTATGAGGCTTTCGAAGAGCGATGATCGTCGGCGACCCTCGGCGCTTTCCTTGCAATAATACTTCTAATGATAATTGGTCGTTGCTGCGTGGAGACCGCAGAATGACCGAGCTGTGGTCATCGGAGTTCTTTAGTGAAATGATAGAGAAAGTGTCGCTGGTCTAGATTAGCGGTCTAGCTACCCCAAATACAATTCCAACCCGTACTTCAACTGCTCAGCCGTGTAAGGCTTCGTAATATAGTAGTCAGCGCCATGCTGGTATCCGTGTAAGACATCACTGTCATCGTCACGTGCTGTCACCATTATGATTGGTAGCTCTTTGTACTCAGGCTTATTCCGAAGCTCTTGAAGAAGCTCATACCCGTTCATTTCAGGCATCATCACATCAATTAAGGCGACATCAACCTTGTGGTCTTTGATCCCGGCAAGGGCCTCTTTGGCAGACCCGAAGCTGACGGCGGTATAACCAAGGCCGCCCAGCATGGCACACAGCGCCAATCGGTTGTCGGTATCGTCTTCCACCACTAGTACATTCTTAGCCATCTCGTTACTCCCGAGGGGGGCGCCGGCCTATCGCGGGGCTCGCCGAACACGTTGTTACCTACAAAATTGCTACCTAACTAACGCCGCTTGAGCGCATGAAGCGTTCGTACAGGGTATCGAATGCAAGGGTTACATCCGAAGGCTTTACATACAGTATTAGTTCGGTCGCTGTCGAGGAAAGCTCAAGTATATTGATACCTTGAAGCGCCAGTTGCTGAAGGATGACATACAGAAAGCCGGGGGTCGACAGGTATTTAGGGTCGAAAGAGACCGAGATGCTCGCTGCTCGGGCAGGTTTCGACTTTGGCCCCCGGCCCTGAGTGGGAGAATCGAAGATTGCCTGAGCAACGTCGAGGTCTTTCTCATCGATGATAATAGTCACCTGGCTTAGCCCCTCGGTAACCGTAAAGTGCCCCTCCCGCTTAGCAAGTTTGCTGTAGAGCTGATTTATAAGTTTGTGGGTATCGGGCTCTTTTGGGAGGGTGAGGACGACCAGGTCACTCGTAATAGCGAGATTCTTAAACTTGAAACGGGCAAGCGCGGGTTTCGCCCCCTTCGGAAGGCTTGAGCCGAAGCGAGAAAGGGCCATCGAGAGTGCGCTCACTGAAACCTCTCGATTGGCCCTCGCTTGCACTAAAGGTTGAAGGAACCGAGCAAGTTGGGTGAGATTGAACAGATTGTGGGCAAAACCCAACTCCAGGGTAGGGTTAGAAGTAATAATCTCTCGAAGCGTCTCTGGTATCTTGCGCATGTGTGGGAACTTGTATACCTCCTTGTAGCGGCAGGGAAGAACTCAAGCACGCACGCGCCCTACTTCCGTTCTATTTTGCGCCTTAGTTAGTAGTTAGGAGTTAACAAGAAAAGAATGGCCACTTTCACGGCAAGCTTAAAACAGGAGTCGAAAGACCGCTACCTCACCTACGCCCTTAGTGTCGTCTCGGGGCGAGCGCTCCCCGATGTGCGAGATGGGCTTAAGCCGGTTCAACGTAGAATCTTGTTTGCCATGCTCAATAACCTCAATTTGAGGCCGAGCGGTAGCCACCGTAAGTCAGCAGCAGTGGTGGGAGAGGTCTTGGCTCGGTTCCATCCGCACGGCGACATCGCCTGCTACGAGGCGATGGTTCGAATGGCGCAAGACTTCTCTTTGCGCTACCCACTCGTGGATGGCCAAGGCAACTTCGGCTCTATGGACGGCGATAACGCGGCCGCGTACCGGTATACGGAGGCCCGGCTTCGTGAGTTAGCAATCGACGTTATTGGCGAGATCGGAGAAGAGACGGTCGATTTTCGGGATAACTTTGACTCTACAGTTGTAGAGCCGGTAGTGCTGCCGAGCCGCGTACCGAATCTTCTTATCAACGGCGCAACCGGTATTGCTGTCGGTATGGCGACCAGTATTCCGCCGCACAACCTAAAGGATATTGTAAAGGCATTGATTGAGCTCTCCCTCGATCCAGAGCTCAGTACCTCGAAGATGGTGAGTATCGTTAAGGCACCAGATTTCCCTACGGGGTGCGCGATTCTTAATACACAGAAAGAGCTTGTTGAAATGTATGAAACAGGCCGCGGCGGCGTGCGCATGCGTGGTGAGTGGGCGATTGAAGAGCAGGGGCGCGGAAAGCAGTTCATCGTTGTTTCGTCGATCCCGTATGCAGTTAATAAATCAACACTCGTGGAGCGAATAGCTGGCCTGATCATCGATCGCAAAGTGCCTCAGCTTACCGATGTGCGCGATGAGTCAACATCGGAGGTGCGCGTCGTTCTTGAGCTTGCACCGGGTGCTGATGCTGAAGTGGCGATGGCGTACGTGTTTAAAAACACCCCCCTTGAGTCGAATTTCGCAGTAAATCTCACAGCTCTCGTGCCGGTTGCTGGAGGCTCTTGTCGACCAGAGCTTCTCTCCCTTCGGGATTGCTTAAAGCACTTCCTTGCCTTCAGAGAAGAGGTCACAGAGAAGCGGCTCATATTTGAAAGGAAGCAGCTTCTCGCGCGTATTCATATCCTTGAGGGACTAGCGATCATCTACGATGCGCTGGATGAGGCACTAAAAATTGTACGAATAAGCAGCGGTAGGTCGGATGCTGCAGAGAAGCTGCGGGCGCGCTTTAAGCTCTCAGAGCTTCAGGCGTTTGCCGTTGTTGACATGCGTATTTATCAACTATCCCGCACTAACATCGAGGAAGTAAGAGCTGAGCTTGCTGAGAAGGAGAAGCGGGTAAAAGAGATCGACGGAATACTAAAAAGTAAGACGGCCCTCTCAGCGATTGTCCGTGCCGATCTCGAGCAGATCGCAGCGAAGTACGGTGATAAGCGGCGTTCGAAACTGATCAAAGACAACGTCGATGTTGAATTTGATGAAACTCAGTACGTCGTGCAGGAAGATGTGTACGCGATCGTAACAGTCGACGGATGGGTGAAGAGGATTCGTCAAACAAACGAGTTAAGTTCAACAAGAATCCGTGAAGGCGATTCGATTCTCTCTGCGCATGCCCTCACAACGCTTGATTCGGTTGCGATGATCACAAATCTTGGGAGTTTGTTCGTCTTGAAGACGTCTGACTTTCCTGCATCAGGCGGATACGGCACCCCAATTCAGAAGGTTCTTAAGTTTAAAGACGACGAGCGAATTATTGCTTCGTTTGGAATGAGGCAAGGCAAGGAGGGAGCGTCTGCTGCCGGCATGCCACCTGGACAAGGTGAGCTTCCTTTGATTGGAGCAAAAGCAGTCAGCGTATTGCCTGATATGCCGCTTAAAGACGGAGACACGTTGGTACTCGTCGGCCACCAAGGTACAGGGTTCGCCATTACACTCACCGAACTTGGGTCCACGAAACGCAACGGCAGACGTGTCATGAAGCTGCGCAAAGGTGAATTTGTTGGTGCCGTTGGGGCCCTCAATGATGTGATGGTGTTTGTTACCAAGGGTGGATCTGCCCTTGCTATCAAGCGTGATGAGATTCCGGTTCGGGATACGGCCGCGATTGGTGTAGCGCTGATGGGTGTGCGAGAAGACGACGCGGTGGTGGCGTGCTGTGGCATGCGCTCTGGAAAGGCTCAGGGAGTTTTGGAGCTCAAGCTTAAGGCTGGAAAATCAAAAGAGGTGCCGCTCTCTGAGGTCACTAGAGGGCACCGTGGCCTAAAAGGTTCCAAGGTCTACTCGCGAGAAGAGATAGCTACCGCGCAAATTCTCATTTCATAAGGTTCACATTTCATAGGGATTGTTCATGGCGAAGGAAAGTTCTTACAGCGCAAGCGACATCGAGGTTCTCGAGGGTTTAGAACCTGTTCGAAAGCGCCCCGGCATGTATATCGGTGGAACCGATGGCCCTGCTGGCCTACACCATCTCGTGAAAGAGATCCTCGACAACTCGGTCGATGAGGCGATGAACGGCCACGCTGATACTATCGTTGTAACTCTTCATAAGGATTGCAACAGCGTCACCATTGAGGATAACGGTCGTGGTATCCCGGTCGATATCCACCCGAAGTTCAAGAAGCCTGCACTCGAGATCATTCTCACTACTCTCCATGCGGGCGGAAAATTTAGTGACCTGAACTACGTCACCGCAGGTGGTCTTCACGGCGTAGGTGCCTCGGTGGTCAATGCCCTCTCTGAGAAGCTCGAGGCCACCGTGTTTCGAGATGGCTTTGAGTGGCGGCAAAGCTTTTCGCGTGGAAAAACTGAAGGCGCTCTGAAGAAGGGCGGAAGTTCGCGTAAAAAAGGTACCAAGATCTTTTTTCGACCGGACCCAGAGATATTCAGCGTTACGACGTTTATCCCCGAGCGGGTAGAGAAGCTTATCGAGGAGAAATCATTTCTCTACAAGGGTCTAAAGCTTATTTTCAAAAACGAGAAAGAGGGCACTGAGAAAGTGTTCCTCTACCCAGAGGGAATTAAGTCTTTTTTAAAATCACTTCTGGAGATTGAGAACACGGTCCCGGTTGGGGGAGAGTGTTTTGATCTCGATCGTGTGAACGGCATAAAGATCGAAGTTGCGTTTTGTTGGACAGAGTCGACGTCTGAGCGGGTTTATTCCTACGTTAACGGAATCAACACCAAGGGTGGTGGAACGCACGAAGACGGCTTTAAATCAGGGCTCTCTAAGGCGCTACGCAACTACATGTCAGTTCATAATCTCATTCCCAAGGGACTGAAGATTGGCGGCGAAGACATGCGTGAGGGGTTGGTGGCGGTGCTTTCGGTAAGTGTTCCGGGAGCGGTAAGCCAGCTACAATTTCAGGGGCAAACGAAGGACAGGCTCAACAATCCTGAGATAGAGGCGCCGGTTGATGCTCTAACAAAGAGTTTTGAGAATGTACTTAACTCGAAGCCAAGTGTCGCGAATGCAATCGTCGAGCGGATTTCGTTAGCTGCAAAAGCTCGCGCGGCCGCGCGCACTGCGTCAGCGAATATTAGTAGGAAGGTCGGAGTCAGTCATCGGCTCAATCTTCCGGGCAAGCTTGCTGACTGCTCCTCAACCAAGCCAGAGAACTCCGAGATATTTATCGTTGAGGGAGATTCCGCCGGCGGTAGCGCCAAGCAGGGGAGAGACCGTGGCATTCAAGCTGTTCTTCCGCTTAGGGGAAAAATCATCAACTCGGTAGTTCACGCCCAGGCGAAGTTGCAAGAGAACCGAGAGCTTCTCGATCTTGTCTCGGCCCTTGGTTGTGGATCTGGGAAAGATATTCGGCTTGAGCGGCTGCGATATTCGAAAGTGATTATCCTGACTGATGCCGACGCGGATGGGATGCACATCTCGGCGCTTCTGATGGCGTTCTTCTACCGTTTTATGAGGCCATTGGTGGACGGGGGTTTCCTGTACCTCGGCATTTCGCCCCTTTACCGAATCAAACTTGGTGGCGGGTCACGCGAGGAGATCGTGTGGGTGTACTCAGACGAGGAGAAAGAGCGCGTTTTGAAGGAGCGCGGTACTCGAGGGAAAGTGCACATCACCCGATTTAAAGGGCTCGGTGAGATGAACCCTGAGACGCTTTGGGAGACTACGCTCAACCCCAAAACACGGAAGTTGCTTCAGGTGGAAGTTCAAGACGCAGTGGAAGTTGATGCTATGTTTGAGAGCTTGTTGGGTAAGGACTCGTCCGACCGCTACAGAATGATTCAGGAAAATGCCCACCGGCTTGAGGTGGATGTCTAGTGTCGTCTGCCAGGGTAGTTGGGATGGCGGTTTGACGTTGAAGATCCGCCCCGATAAGGCTGGGCCACGTCCTACTCCTTAAGTGCTCTCAATGCTTAGAGAATTAGGGTTGAAAAATCGCAAGTGATTGGGGTTAATAAAAAGGTCATAGCTACATTCCGAGCTACTCGCTGTTGATGCTTCGGGAGTGTTGTTTGCCCGCCTGTAACAAGTCAATTTCTCAGGGTATTTACACAGTCACGTCCAGTATACTATTACACAGTCTGATTTCCGGTTAGGCAGAGGTCCGCGGTGATTCCCCCCCCCGGGTGGTATAGTGCTGCACTTCCTTAGAGTGAGCTCGTTGGTTAGCGCTAAAAATGCTAGCCGTTTTTACAGTGTGCGGGAATCCAGCTGCCGCGGACAGTTGTGCTCCATTTGTTAGGCCCTAATGGCTACAGGTATTTTCAAGTTCGTTAAAGACTCCTTATCCAAAATTGGTTCTACTGATCCACTTTGGTTAAAGAACGAAGAGATTCCAACTTTTCAATCTTCAGAGATGGGCACAAGCGGCCCCGAGATGGTGCTGCTCCACGGTCTTTTCGGAGCTCTATCCAACTGGGATAGTGTCCAACCCCTTATGGCGCAGTATTCGCGCCCTATAGCTCTGCAGTTGCCGATCCTCACAGGGCATCAGTCTGAAGTTAAGATAAAGGCCCTAGCGCTCTACACTGAGTACTTTGTTCGTAGCAAGAATCTGGCACCGGTGGCGCTCTGCGGAAATTCGTTGGGCGGGCATGTGGCGCTGCGGTTGTGTCTTGCGGCACCAGAACTCGTCGACTGTATGATTTTGGCGGGTACAAGTGGCCTCTATGAACATTCGGTTGATGCTCTTCCTGTGCGTCCAGGGAGAGAATTCGTAGCAGAGCACATGACCCGGGTCTTCTTCAGCGATAAATTCGTTACCGATCACGCCATAGACGAAATTACGACCATTCTTGAGGAGCGCGCGCACGTACTCAATCTCATTCACGCGGCACGGAGTGCCAAGAAGGATAACCTCAAGGATTTACTTGGCCAGATTAAGGTTCCGACACTCCTGCTGTGGGGAGAAGACGATGAAATAACTACCCCCAAAGTGGCAGAGATGTTCCACGATCTCATTCCCAACTCGAAGTTGGTGATGGTGAAGGACTGCGGGCATGCCCCAATGATTGAGCATCCTGGGTGGTTTGCCGAGGAGGTTAAAAAATTCCTCCAAGAGCACTCGCGGTACCACAAGAAGCCGTAGGCTGCAGCGCTCAAAGTTTTTCTACTGCGGTTTTCTACTGCTAGGGCGCATCGCTTGGATATACTTCGTGAATTCGAGGATCGCGACCTCGCTGTGGTTCAACACAGTGTCACCCGCAAGCTTCGAATTTTCTGCGTCTATCCAAGCGCTCCACCCTCTCACTGCGAAAACCTGTGAGCGATGCAGGCTCGGCCTTCCAACCCCCACACCGTAATTTAATTGTCAGATATACCGTGTAGGTGGTAACCAGTCTTTGGTTGTTGCTGCCCAAGGGCCGTAGTTGCTCGACAAGTGCTGTCTCTAGGGAGGGCTCTTTCGGAGCTTTGGGGCAAAATAAGAGAGTACTGAAATGGAACGAGATACATCAAGCGATAAGTTCCCACTGGGTTCCGCCCTACCGGCGTTTGAGTTGATGAACGTGGATGGCCATCCAGTTGGGGATGCCTTCCTTCGAGAGGGCGATGTAGCGCTTGTTGCTTTTGGCTGTAATCACTGCCCCTACGTGAAGGGCAGTGAAGAGATGCTGATTGAAATTGTGCGCAAGTTTCAGCCAAAGGGCCTCACTGCTGTAGTAATTAACAGCAATGATAGCTCAAAGTACCCTGAAGACAGCTTTGAGAAAATGGTTGAGAAAGCGACAACCATGAGTCTTCCGTATCCTTATCTGTTTGATGAATCGCAGGAAGTTGCACGGGCCTTTGATGCTGCGTGCACCCCCGAGTTCTACCTGTTTGATGGGAAGGGGGCCCTTGTTTATCACGGGACAATTAATGACTCGCCTCGGGATAAAACTAAGGTTACCCAAGAGTATTTATCGAGCGCGATCATCTCTGCGCTGCAGGGGGAGATCCCTTGTCCGCAATTCGTGCATCCAATCGGCTGTTCGATAAAGTGGAAGTGAAATTAAATGCGATACTTCTCCCAGTACGCGCAGAACCCATTTACGGAAAGTCTCGAAACTCGATACAATTTTTTATTGTAAGCTCTTAAGGAATGACCACTATGACCCTCGACGTAGAAAAAACGAAAAAACTGGCCAACACCGTTAGAACCCTCTCTATCGATGCTGTTCAAAAAGCGAACAGCGGTCACCCTGGATTGCCTCTCGGCGCTGCTGATTTTACATCAGTCCTCTGGGCCAACTATCTACGGTTTAATCCCAAAGATCCCAAATGGCTTAACCGAGACAGATTTGTTCTCTCTGCTGGTCACGGCTGCATGATCCTCTATTCCATGTTGAATCTCTTTGGATACGAAGTTCCGATGAGCGCTCTCCAGCAGTTCAGGCAATGGGACAGCATTACACCCGGTCACCCTGAGTTCGGCATTACGCCAGGAGTTGAATGTACTACTGGGCCTCTCGGACAAGGCGCGGCCAACAGCGTCGGTCTAGCGCTCTCTACCAAGATGCTCGCGGCAAGGTACGGTGCAGACCTCTTCAACAACCGGGTGTTCACACTAGTGAGTGACGGTGACTTAATGGAGGGCGTTGCGTCGGAAGCCGCCTCTCTAGCAGGTCACCTTGGCCTTGGAAACCTCGTCTACATGTATGACGATAATAAGATCTGCTTAGCCGGTGAGACCGAAGTGTGCTTTACGGAGTCTGTGCCGAAACGATTCGAAGCGTACGGTTGGTTTGTACAGTCGTGTGACGGGCACAACTTAGCAGAAGTTGCGGCATGCCTCGACAAGGCGCTCGCTCAAAACGAGAAACCGAGCATCATCTGTTGCAGAACGATTCTTGGATACGGAAGCCCCAACAAGAAAAATACTCATGAAGCACACGGTGCACCGCTTGGCGCCGATGAGATTAAACTTACGAAGAAAGAGCTTGGCTGGCCCGAAGATGCTCACTTTCTCGTACCTGACGATGTTCAGAAATTCTGCGCTGCAGCCGTGGAGAAGAACAGTGCGGAGTATTCGGAGTGGAATACAAAGTTTGACTCTTGGAAGTCTGCAAACAAAGATCTTGCTGCAGCCCTAGACAGTCAGATTACCCGGAAAATTGATCTGAAGCTTAAAGATGAGCTTCTAGCGGCCCTTAAAGATGGCAAAAAGGACGCCACCAGAAACCTCTCGGGTAAGGCAATTCAGATTATCGCTAAGCATCTTCCACACTTTGTGGGTGGTTCAGCAGATCTGGATCCGTCCACCAAAACAGCGATTCAGGGCGGCGGTGATGTAGAAAAGGGACACTACGGAAATCGAAATCTCAGATTCGGTGTGCGTGAGCACGCAATGGGATCGATGGTGAACGGTTTGGCGTACACCCAGTCCTGGATTCCGTACTCAGCAACGTTTCTTGTCTTTTCAGACTACATGCGCCCTGTAATGCGAGTAGCTGCGATCTCGCATCTTCAGTCGCTCTACATTTTCACACATGACAGCTTCTGGGTTGGTGAGGATGGTCCGACGCATGAGCCGATAGAGCATGTAATGAGCCTACGCCTAATTCCGGGAATGAATGTGTATCGACCCGCAGATGGTGTGGAAGTAGCGATGTGCTACTACTCAGCTCTTGAGCGCAAGAAGGGGCCAAGCACGCTCATATTTACCCGTCAGAATCTGCCGGCTCTTGAGCGGCCTGCTACGTTCACTCCGGATGACGTTTTGAAGGGCGCGTACATCGTGCACGAGCCAACGAATCCAAAGGCAGTGGTTGTGGCCACAGGGTCTGAAGTTGGAACTGCTGTAGAAGCTGCTAAAGCGCTCGGTAGTGAGGGGCACGCAGTTCGCGTGGTATCAATGCCGTGTGCCGAGCTGTACAAGGCGCAAGACGCGGCCTTTAAGGCGAAACTTTTGCCAGACGGAATGCCAGTGGTAGTTGTAGAGGCTGGTACGACGGTGGGATGGACCTCGATAATTGGAAAAGATGCGCTTGTTCTCGGTATCGACCACTACGGAGCATCGGCGCCGGGTGAGCTGTTGTGTGAGAAGTTTGGGTTCTCGACAGCGGCTGTTAAGGCGAAGATTGGGGCGTATATTTCGAAATAAATTGAAGTAACGTTTGGAGTAGAGGACGTCCCCGAGCGAGGTGATCGCTTGGGGGCGTTTTTT
>JAYVGZ010000192.1:0-19255 GCA_043771805.1 Pseudomonadota bacterium | reverse complement strand
CTGTTAGGGCACATCCACATGCATTCACCGAATAACAAGAAGAAATTGTAGTTTTGGGTTTGTTTGAGGTTCATATGTTGTCCTCTGGGCGCGCATCGTTGGGGCGCCTTACTTACAGACTGACGAAAGACAGTCTTCGGGCGGAGCTTTTAGAGGCTCTACCGGCGCTCGCCTATGACGTAGCCGCACAGCGCGAGAATCCAGCTCGCGTCGCCAGCCATGCTGCACTAGCTGAGCTTCTCCAGAAAGTAACAGAGGTCTTGTCCGTCCATTCACCGGAGGGTCTGGTAAGGGCTGCGTGCCAGCAGCTGGGTGAGGTGTGCAAGGCCGCCCAGCAAAACGGGAGAACCTTTGAAGCGTCGGTAAAAAATGTCAAAGAGCTGGCATGTGCGAAGGTTCATGTGGCGGTGCTGGGCGCAGCCGGAGAGGAAGATTCGCGCTCTACCTTGGATGAGGTAAGGAGCGTGGCAAGTGAAGGTGGCATTGTCCGTAAACTAGCCGCGGAAGCCCTTTGGTTGTCGACTCTGGTCGAGCTGTTGCAAGATCGACGAGATCCATCGATTACTGAGGCGCAATCAAGGACCGCACTTCCGACAATTTCGCAGGATGTTTTCCAGAAGATTCAACAACACGCAAAAGAGGTTGTATCTGCTCGGGAAGATCTCTTCTGCGAGCCAGAACTGAAGGTTCCGCGCACTCTAATCGCTGTAAGAAATCCGCAGCGCGATCGAGATCGGGAAGCAATCTTGAATGAAATTGCTGCCGCGGGATCGTCACTGCAGAGGATTGAGAGTTTAAAGCGGCTACGACGTGATGCGCATGTGAATGCTCGCAATTTTCTCTTGGGGCGGGTGCAGGATACGCATGAAGACACCCACCTTCGCGAAGTTTCCTGTTGTTTATTAGAGGAGATAGCGGAAGAAGTTTCCCCCAACGAGGCAAATGAGATTGCACGACACCTACTCGTGCGACTGACTCAAGCTATTGTCTCTCGTCGCTTCACAGTGACGGATCTCTCATTATTACTTCGGTTACTTGCTCGATTTGGAGAACTTGATGCTTCGGCAGTATTGACGCAGCTTCTAGAAGACGAGCAGCTCTCGAAAGCAACTCGTGGAACAGACCAAGAGGTAGCTGTTTTTTTGCTCGTGCTGTCGCTTTTAGGGCGTGGCGGCACCTCCTCGAGGTGTCTCGAGTGATTGGCGCTCGGAATTGGGTTAGAGCACCTCGGCGATGAGTGTGCCGTAATGATTCGGATGAAGGCGGTACGCGCTTTAGCTGGGCAGAGTGGGGGCACCCAGAAGCTTGTTCAACTTCTGGAATTTTATCGAACTGAACCCATTGATGATGAGATAGCAATCGAAATTTGTGGGTGCCTGAGTCAAGATGATGGAGTTCCTAAAGTTGAACAGCTCCTCGAGATTTTGCGTGAGATTCACGAGGCCCGTGATCAAGTACAGACTGCTCACGCCCAGAGAGTCGTACATAGTCTTCGAAATACCAGGAGCCCCAGGGCCTTTTCGATCCTGATTAAGGTATTGCTTGACCGAGAGCTTTCATTCTCGATTCGGCAAGAGGCAGCTCAGGCGCTTCGTCATTTAAGAGGTGATGGCGTTCTGGTACTAACTTCTGCGTATGAAAAAGCGACTGCGCCAGAGCGTCGACTCATCATGCAAGCCCTGAGTGGTGAAGCGGACGAAGTGAGGATGCAGATGATGCAGGTCGCGCTCTCTCGTAGCCTTGATGCTGCAGCTGGAGTGGCTGAATTGGCAGAAAAGCTAGAGGCTCTCGTTACGGCACAACGGTGGCGGGTCGTGTAAAGTGGTCAAATCAAGAGGCGCAAAGGTTCTACAACCAATCGCTCCCACGGGGTCTCTGTTCTTGTGAGCCGCCTAGGAGCGAATGATACCAGGTATCATCTTGGTCCGCGGGATCTGGTGATTCGCCACTACTAGGGTTTCCGGTGCAGGTAGAACAGTCCGATGGTGAGTCTTTCGCCCACCAGAGGCAAACTGCCAACCATGCTAAGGGCAGATAAATAGCCAACTTAGGAAGGAAATAGAACAAGAGCGACTTCACAAGAAGATCTGACTGGGTCATGACAACAACAAACTACAGAAAAGAACAACAATAATAAGGTCTTACAACTACCATACTCTTGCCAGCTACTCTAGAAGAGTAGGGTACAAATGAAAAAATATCTACGGTGTGATTGCCCGGATTGCAACTCCCAGCCTACGGGTGTCGGCGTTAACTCCGCGCGAGGCAGGGGAGTGCACCTCCGTGATTGCAAGCTCGACTGAATTCGTGTCTTCGGGAAGTATGACCTGTAGCCATTTTCCCGGAATGAGGGTTGCGTCAAAAAAAGGCGCGGCGACATTCTCTTTCCGTAGTCGAACAAGCTGGTTGGGCCACGGGGTCATCATCATTACTCCACGCGTGCTGATTGGCGAGTGCCCGGCCGTTGGTTGAAGAGAGAGATTTGTGACCAAGTGAGAGATCCAGCAGTAACCCTCCTTTAGGCTTTCGCACCCCAAGGCACCAGCGGCGCTGAAATTTAGGGGCAGGAGCTCATGCCAATTTTTTGAAAGCTCCGTTAGCTGATTCTCGTTGGCGGACAGAACGGAAATAGCTGGATTTTTTGGAATTCGTTGCTCCTCGTGAATGCCAGAGAGCGAGAGAGTAGTGGTCACGTCTCTCCAAGCTGGAGCTATGTCGAGGAGAGCTGAAGGTGCTACTACGTAGGTAAAGCCTTCGTTAAAGAGCGCGAGAGGAGATTTTTTACGAAGATCGAACGCGTCAACGCCCGGCAGAGCAAAAGTTGATATTGGTAGCTGCAGCTGGCCAGCCACTGCAACGTCGGCCGAGGGGGGGCGCTCAGATGTTAACCAATTTACAAGATCAGTACGCGAGTCGTGATCGCTGACGGTTGCGACCACAAAGGCGAAGCTCAGAAGGAGCTGTTGAACGAGAGAAAAAAGCCCAACAAAAGATCCTACTAGTGCGCGAGATACCTGACCTCGGATCGGTAAAAAAACAAACTGTAAGCCGCAAGCAGCACACGCTGCAACGTACGGGACAATGACTACCATGTTACGAGTAAAGTTGGTTTTTTGCAGGACCATTAAGGTAAGGTAAGCGAGCGGAAAGCAGAGAAAAATCGCTTTGCTCGTGGACTTCGAGCAGAGTAACACGACGGATCCGAGCACCCCGAGGAATGCAATCGTTACACCTGTCCCCTCATTCAGTAGCCATCGCGAGTAAAAGATAATCTGAGGCAATCCGCGACCAGCGGAATGTTCAGCGTGCCCCGCGACGCTATAGTGCCAAATCTCATAGCCAACCCCGTCCAAGAAGGAGGAAAACGTGATGAGGGCGTAGGGGGTGCCCAGGAAAAATGCTCCGATGACGGCAAAGACAATTAAAATCAGCAAACTTATCGATAGACGAAACTGTTTTATAAGTATCCATGCTGTGAATGGAACGAGAGCAATCGGAGCCGCATTGTACTTACTTGATGCGGCGAGGCCAGCGAAAATTGAACTCAGAAAGAGCGCCCGACGTAACGAAGATTGCCCAGCCCACATGCCGCATGACGTGGAAATAAGGCACATCAAAGCCATCAGGATATCAACGCCGACGATATGAGAGTTTCGTACTACCTCGAGAGAATACCCCGGAATAAGAGCAGCAAAAAACCCGTACCAGTGATTACTGGTGAGCTGGAGGGTAACGATGAAGGTCATTAAAACGACCCCTAAACTGAGCGCAACGCTGAAAGCACGGTTCCACCTGACGATTGTTGGGTGAGATGCGGTGAATGCGTAGCCCCCCAGGCCGTAGGGATCTCGAGTACGAACTTCGCGAGAGGACGTCAGTTCACCACGCTCTTTGGCTGACCAGACGCCCGCCATTACCGCTGGTTGGCGGAGATAGAAATGGAGCGATGGCTTGTTGAAGTAGTGCGGATTGGGGTCGCCGTTTTTATACATCTCGACGGTTCGATTGAAGTGATGTGCGTCGTCTTCCTGGTATAAGTACACAGTATCGCTTTCAACGAGCGGGGCGCGAATGATGAATGCAAGACCACAAGCGAGAACGGCGAGAAGGATAGTGATGCGGCTGTTCATGATTGTCAGGGGCGCGGTGACTGGAAGGCAACTGAAGGCAACTGAAGGCTACATGCAGAAGAGGCTTTTTGTCTATCTTATCGATACGTGCAGTCGCTCGAAAGCGTTCTTACTACGGCAATGATTTCGCGGCAGGGCGAACTACTCTACCGAGTTTGCATCCGTAAGCGTACGCAGAAATGCAACAAGGTCTTCCTCTTCGTTGTCGCTCAGACCAAGGTTACTGAGTTCGGTACTGTTCATCGTAGCGGGAAATTCGGGTCTCCCAATGGAGGGGTCAATATCCCGGCGATTGTAGAACCGCACCACTTCTTGCAACGTCTTCATGCCACCGTTATGGAAATACGGAGCTGTTACAGCAATGTTTCTCAGTGTGGGCACCTTGAAGCGGCCGATGTCGACGGGGCGACCAGTTGTTTTATGCAAACCATGATCCTCGCCGTTACCGATCGAATGATTTTTAGGCAGGCCAATGTTGTCGTAGGTAAAGTCGGTAAAGAGCGCGCTAGTTGCTTGACCGTCTTCGCCGGTTGATACATGACAAGCGGCACAGTTTCCCTTATTAGGGGCGCTAAAGATCACCAAGCCGCGCTGCTCTGGTGGTGACAGCTGGGTTTTGCCAGTGGCCCAGGCGTCGTACTTTGAAGAGAAGGGCCGTAGCTCTTCGCTGTTTTCAAAAGCTGCGAGTGCACTAACTACGGCCGTGAGAGTTTGCTCGGACTTTTCCAAGGATTCTGCCCCGTAGAGGTTTGCTAGTTCGTCAGCGTAGGGCGTTTCAACTATCCGCTGCCTTAGTATATCTGAATCGCCAAGATTCATTTCAAGGTGACCAATGAGAGGCTGAACGGCTTGCTGTTCAAGGTCGACTGCGCGCCCATCCCAGAACTGTCCACCGATGTAATCGCCTTCGTCAGTTGAAAAACCAAAGTTTGGCGAAAAAAGTGAGTACATAATACTGGGAGAATTACGCGTGCCGATCCTCCCGCTCACGGCCCCCTTGGAAGTGGCGGTGTGTAGGGGATCAGAGAAAGCTGCCGACGGAGCGTGGCAGGTAGAGCAGGCGACGCCTTTCGGCGACGACAATGAGGTATCGAAAAATATCTTGCGACCTAACGATGCAAACTGCTGTCGACTGGGTTCGCCGTCGGTTCCCCCTGAAGAGCCGCAGCCGATGATGAACAGTAGTGGAAAGATAAAGGCTACAAGTCTCATATACGTCCTTTATGCAATACGTGAGGCGTTCTTTGTTGATATCCTTCGACCTACGTACACATGCAGAGCAAGAAGGAGCGCGATAGCAATACCGACGGCCGAGTGAATAACGCTTGAAACTTGTCGGGTCGCGGCACCGCCTGAGTAGTAAAGCAGATACCCGGTCACGAATAGTCCGAACACCGCGGACAGCAAACAGATGCCTGAGGGGCGATTCTTCCTTGCCTTAAATGCGCGACTGATGTGCGTTGGGAAGAGCGCGCCAACGACTGCGGTGAAGATGGGCACGACTAGGCCATGAAGCATTAATAGTAAGGGCTCATAAGGTGATGGGAGTAGCCCGAAGTCGCCGTTTTCGACGAAGAAGTAGTGGAGAATGAGCCATGCCACGCCAGTGGAAAAGAGGAGGCCGAATGACCCGTATAGCAGACCCCTGGTACCCCCCCCCAATTGGAATGCTCGCCCTTTCATTGTACGAGCTCCTGAGTGCCTTTATCCCTGCTCGCGCTAAACTTCATGCACCGTGCTTGATACTTTAAAAAAAGGTTCGATCGCTCAGCTGCACTCATCCGGAATGCGACTTTAGTTAACGAATCGGCCAGAGCACATGACGGTGCAAAGACGGACACACTTACTTGCGAGGTCATGTGAGTGAACACCGAGGTTGCGACCGCACACTCTGTAAACGATCCAACGTAGAAGAGTTTGCCGTCGAAGAGCGGCGAGCGAATTGAGAGTGGAAAGCTTTGCTCGCCGACAAAACGAATATCTCCCCCGGCGTTGATCACAGCTGAGACTCCAGGTTTCGTCTGCACAAGTTTCGCCACTTCATCGACTGCGTATCCTTTGGCGATACCGCCGAGATCTGTCGTAGCGCGTGCCGTTCGCGAGACAGTACCGTTGTCATGGAATAAAATTGACGCCTCGGGAAATTCCTTTCGGTTTTGGTACATCACATCGAATGTACCTCCTGAGTTGTTGTAAAGGTCTTGGGCTAGCTGGAGTAGTTTGAATGTCTCGGGTGACACTGCTACGTGGTCAAGAGGCTTGGACGTGTTCAATCGTCCTACGTCTGAGCTGGTTTCGAAGAAACTCATCATGCGCTGGATTTCGCTCACTCTGTCAAAACACTTGGTTGAGAGTTCGCTCAGGGATGAATCGTCGTCGTCTCGGGCGAATAGGGAAATGTCCACTATTGTACCGAGTAGCGGCTTAGCTCGCCGAATTGTTGTGGGGCTACTGTGTGACAAGGAGCTACTGTGTGACAAGGAGCTACTGTGTAACATTGATAGTGGCTAAAACTCGTTTGACGCCTTCGGTTACATGTCGCGATGAAAGAGTTGCACCACCAATATTCGTGATGTCTCGGTTCAATGTTACGGCAGAATCTTTTGATTTTCCGTCAAACTGATGGAGCCAGTTTTCTGAGCGAATTTCGCCTCCGTAGCTCTCACGGTATGAGAGAATCTCCACCTCCTTCACGGTCCGATTCGCATCAATAGCGATCGCATAATCGATCAGCATGTGCTTGCCCACAACGTAATCGACCACGAACCATCCGATGAATTCGTCTTTCTCTCCGTGAGCCCGCCATATTTTCTGGGCCCGATTCATGACAGAAAGCCCCGTTGATGCTTCTATTTGGATCTTCTGTTGGTTCGTGAATACCGTATGGGCAACCTCAAATTCAACGGCCGAGGGGAACATAAGTTTCTGTGCCTGCTCAATCGTCAGGTAGTCGGTCGCATAGCATGGGGATGTTGCGAGGCATGCATAGAGTACTGGGGTCGTCACAAATCGTAGTGGATTCATTTTCGCCCTAGAAGAAAAATCCTACCGCACCGAGGAATGCTTTTTGGTCAGGCGATTGATCGTCGTTGTCGAGAACGAACTGGTAATCCGCCTTGAGAACTACCTTCGGAGTGGGGAAAATTGCCGTACCAAAGGTGTGGTACTGTTGCAGGCCAGAGCCTGTTCGGCCCTCAACATCGCTTCCGTGCGCTCCTGCAGTTTGGAGATTGATCTCACTAAAGCGGTAGAACGGTACAAACTCCCACTTCTCTTTGCTGTTGGGGCGCAGGTCGACGTGATATGCCGCTTCAAATGAATAACCATACATCGAATTTCCCACGTTGTTCGTCGCATCCCCGTCGTTGTTCGCTCGAAGGTTGTCGGTATCTCCGAAGCCAGTATGTACGTACTCGGCTCGTAACTCGATGCCGGTAGCAGGAATGCGATACCGCACTTCACTGTCAAACATTATGAGATCACTCTTTCCGAGTGCTCTTGTGGATCCATTTGGGTTTGTTCCGTAAGCTCCGCGAGGAGTCGTGTTGTTGGTGTAGTAGACACTGCTGCTTCCTGAGAGGCCTGGAAGGAACTCTGGGGTGTAGGATAGTCGCAGAGTGTAGGCTAAGTTGTTGCCGAGTTGTAGCCTGTCTCCGATTGGGGAACGAGCTAACGACAACGCGTCTGATCCGGAGATTCCCGCAGCGTAGCCCCCTATCGGAACTGACCCATCTTCGTCATCTGCCACAGTTCCACTATCTTCAAGACCTGAACTCAGTTGAAACTGGTAGTTCAGGCCGTCAATGACTTTTCCGTATGCACCAGTGGAGGGCGCAAACCAAGTCGCAGGAATGAGGCCGTTGTAAATCTCGGGGCGATTGGTGCTGTAAAATTGAGTCGGCTCATGAAACAGGCCAACATATCCAACGGGTACAACGTCTACGCCTGGGGATCGCCAGGTGAAGTGATCGGTTGCTCTAAAGTCGATAAAGAGCTGTTCTACCTCGATGGCGCCGCCGAGTTTGTCGTCAGCATCATTTGCGATGCCACCATGTTCAAATTCGATTTCGGTGTTGAAGAAGATATCGTCAGAGACCTGGTAGGTGCCGAGGAGTACCACTCTGTTTGCATCAAAGCCGTTGTTCCATCCTGCGCCGCTCTCCTTGCGACCAAAGAGTGATTCGCCGTAGGCACCAAATCGTAAACCATCAACAGCGAAGCCGTCACTTCGGTAGGTAATACCGAACTGACCGAGCTCTTGCTTGCGCTTCTGAGCAGCATCTGAGGGGGCCGGTGTCCCCGGGGCGGTGGCGGTCACGGCTTGGGTGCTTTGGGGGCGGAAGAGTGCCTCATAGATCTCCGGTGATGTTGCCGACCCCGTTAGTTCTGGCGACGCTTCTGCAAGTGGCGCGTGCGTTGTTTTTCCCTTTTCCGCGGCCAACTCGGCTTTCAAAGCCTGTACTTCATTTTCCAAGTCACTGAGTTTTTTGAATATTTTGTTGTAATCTTCAGACCGGCAGTTTGCTGAGATGAGCAAAAGCCCAACCCCTAACGTCCAACCGAGGAGTTTCGCCCGCTTCAATAGAGTGCAATGAGAGCTATTGGATACCATGATGCGCCTTGGTATAGCAAACACCTCCATGTGCAATCAATATGTAAGGCGAATTTTGTTTATGATTTTCCTGCACCGAGAGCCATGGCTGCGCAGTCGGCTACCGCGCAGTTATCCACGGGTGTGCGCCAACCAGATCAGCGAGCCCGCTGGCAGAAGTCGCGGAGAAGAACTCTCTTTTAATGACAACGACCGTGTCTCAATAAAGAGCCGATCATCATTGAAGTAATCGAGCGAAATATTCCGCGCAATGTCGACTGTGCTTGCGGACGAATGGTTAGTGAAAAAAACGACGCCCGCGTCGATGTTTAGGACACCGAGGAAGAGATGGACTATCTCAGGAAGCATCTGTTCAAGTGTCCAGGTATTGGTCTTTGTAATTCGGCTAAAGGAGGGCGGGTCAATGATGATCACGTCATACCGGTTCTCCTTCCGCCCCTCGCGAGCCATGAAGGCAAGTGCATCGTCCACGATCCAACGGATACGATCACTCGGGATGCCGTTGAGAGCGGCGTTGGTCTTCGCCCATTCGATAGCACGCTTAGCTAGATCAACGTGGGTTACCTGCAGCTCTGAGTGCTGAGCGCAGAAACAGGTTGCAAGCCCTGAGTATGCGAACAGGTTTAATACCTTCAACGGTCGATTGAGGATCGCCCTTAGTCGAGTTAGCTCGGTGCCGAGCGACGGGAGGTAAAGTGCGTGTTCAGGAAAAATGCCGAGCTGCCCGTTAGACATGAGCTCGAGTTGAAGCTTTACGTCAGCGACAGAGATCTCCCAGGTCGAGAACGGCTTTCTGGAAAACTCCCAACCGTTCGGGGGATTAAGTGTTGCATCGGCCTGCTCCCAGATATCGGCACTCTGGCGCGGTTTCCACTCACTAAGGGATGACGGGCGATCGAGAACCTTATCGCCGTACTGCTCGAGTTTTCTGCCGTGACCTGAATCTATGAGGGTGTAGCCGGGTATCTCTGACATGCGCAGGAGTATGGCATGAAGATTTCGAATTATCACCCATGGAGAAAAACAAAGCGGGTCGAAAGCTTTCCGCTTTCGACCCGCACGTTGAGCCCATTTAAATACTACTTCTCGATGAACAGCCCAGGCGCCTTCGCGGCGCGGAGGCTTAGGGCCCGCTTTGCTACTCGTTGCACCGTACGAACGCTTACAGCACCCTTGAAGGTGTGGCTAGCGAGGATTCGGCTGCTGCCATCTGTGAGGAACAATCCAACGATCTTCTTTCCTCGGCCACAATTTGCCGAACCAGAGAGAGTGACATTGTTGTAGAAGGTGCGAGCTTCTAGTGTAGAGAGAGTAGTGCTCTTCGCGACTGTAGTTCCATAAAGATCAGATCCCGGCCGGTAGGCTTTGTCAGAGAACACCAATCGGACTTCTGCGTTGGAGAAGCTGGAGTATGTGTAGTTTGCTACGCGGGTTACTGAAGCGGTTGCGGTCACAAGTGTTCCCAACTGTTTCGCATTGAAGCGAGCAGTTCCCTCGAATTGAACCTGAGCATGAGCACTACCACTGGAAGCAAACGAAACGACAACAGCAGCGAGAGCGAGGAGAGAATTGAGAAGGGACTTTTTCATAAACAACCTTAAAAAACCTAAACCGTACTGAAAAGAGATTCTGCACGGGGTCCGTGATTGCTTCTAAAAAAATGGGAAAGATAATAATCGCTCAGGAATATCCAGGGCCGTACGAGTTTTTCGTAGGTTATCGGAGCTTTTTTGGCGCAATTACGGGGATATATTGGCAAGCTGTCTCGGACTAGTCAGAATTTCTGCTCGCACCCGCCCAATGAATTGGGCGGCGATACGGTCCCATGTTGTTGCCTGTGAATGTTCTGTGGCGCGGTTACTCATCGTGGACCACGCTTGACGGTCGTGTAGTAGGTTGCAGATGTAGCGAGTGAACTGAGCCTGATACTCTGGTGAACTTGGATCTCCATCAACGAACACTCCAGCATCACCGATCGTTTCGGGAAGTGCGCCTCGTCGAGAAGTTACTACTACACACCCCGCCGCCATACCTTCAATTGCAGTGATGCAGCTCGTTTCTTCAAACGAGTTGGGATAAGCAAGGATGCTTGATTTCATGAACTCGCGGGCGAGATCGCGCTGAAGCACATTACCGTGCACCGTGACGCCATTCATAGCGGCGAGCTTCGCTAGTACCGGCTTGTACTGGGCCTCGAGTGAGTCCGTATAGGCACCAGTGCCCTGATACACCTTAAGCCCACTGAAAATATGCAGCTCTGCGTCAGAGTGCTCCTTTTGCACAGCAGGGAAAATTTTTGTGAGGTGCTCTACACCCCGATACGGAGTTGACGAAAAAATGAGCCGCTTCGAGATTCGTTCCTCCGTTCCGGCGAAGAGGCGTGCCTCATGTCCGTTCCTTAGGAGCCATACTTTGTCACGCGGATAACCGGATACGGCGCAAAGTCGATCGGCTTGCCAGTTGCTTACTGCCAGGAGAGCATTCGTAGCTTTGATCGTCCTTCTATCGCCGAGCCCTAAATGTTGAAGTTGATTGTACGAATCGCCGGTCCAAAAAAATTGAGTGGTGGCGACGAGTCCTGCAAATAGGGGGAGCAATTCGCGCACTGAGATCAAAACGTCAACACTTCCCAAATCTCCAAGTGCGCGTAGCGGTGTATACAGCGGGCGGGTGACAGGCGGGTTGTCGATGCTTGTGAAAACGAAGACCCGGTTCCCCAACCTTTCAAGCGCCTCGGCTAATCGAATTACGGCCGTTTCAATCCCACCCAGAGGACGCTCATCGAGCGTTCGGCCATGAAATGGCGCACAAGAACCGGGGATAAAGGCTATCTTCATGGGGCTTAGGATTCACAAAGCCGGGTGGAGTCTTCTATTTAGCTTACATAGACACCGAGACGCTGAAAGGGGCGCCGTTTGGACCCTCAAAGTCTCTATTTTTCAAACCTTTAGGTCGCTCGCAGAGGCAGGGCTGCGTTAAAAGGGGGAGGTGTAGGTAGCACTAAGCCTAGGGTGTTGCTCGGCGTTGTCGTAGTTAGTGTGGGGCGCTGTTCGTTGCTCTTTTGATGCTACCTGACGACCTCCCCGGGGATTGTTCGTTGTTGTCTTTAGGGCAGGCAATTTCCGATCCAGGCACAACGGAACTCAACGGAGCAGCCGTGATGTTCGCTTACACGAGTTACAGAAGGATATTTACTTGAAAACACAGCTTATTTTCGGTGGATTGTGCTCGCGCGGCGAAAACTCCGGGGCGGTCAACCTTTCAGACATGGAAACGCGGGCGAAACGGTAGGGTAAGTCGGTTCCAATACTCTGCAACCAAGTGCGCGGGAGGCATTTTTGACTCTCGTAAGATAGGTGCCCGGCCGATACTCCCCTTAAGCAGTTGATGTAGTAACAGTCGTACTTTTCAAGAGGTGTCGTTGTGACTAGCCGTACTAAAGAAGAAGAAGTTCAGTTCTACCTCGATCGCAGTAAAGAATCAGTAGTAACAATTCTCAGAAGCATCATCTCAAATCCCAGACTTTCGGAGCAGGAACGGTTTGGTAGTCTCCGTCAAATTGCGGAGCACCATCGCTTCATAGCAGAGCTGGTTCAGCAGAGGTTGGACGAGGGGGAGCGGCGTGGCTATGAGCTAGCGGCGCAGGTGCTAGCTGCTCGGTAGCTGGTTCTCTTGGCTCCCAAGAGTGCTTCAGGCTAGTCGTTAGTGGCAGCGCTGCATCGACTAAAGGGCGGCCTCATCGAAAGTGACGGTGAGCAGCGCCCTTTTTAAAGCCCCGCCAGCGACCACGCAGCGCCGAAAGTGCGCCTCTAGGCGTGCCCCTTCGTGGTATCGCGCAAGATCGCCTCTCGTGCACAGAATCAATCGTGCTTCTGATGTACTTTGCAAAGCGTATCACCCAGGTAAAACCAATGAAACTCCTGGAAGTAGGGGGAGCGGTATGCGAGATTTCCCTTCCGCGAGCTTGAAGATCTCTCCGGAATTTTACGAGCTGACATCTCTGGGGCTGTTGCTTCACTTAAGGCGAAGGGGTTCCTATCGACTGTCGCCGTAGTGAAGCTCAACGAGAATCAGTTTGGGCTACTCTTTGTTGATGATGTGCTCTTAACTCTTATCCCCGGAGCAGCGAGGACTGACAGGAGCAAGCCACCTGTTGCTGTCCGCGTGCACGAAAAAGCAACACCGCCCTAGGGGGTTGAGCAGTTCGCCCGGTAAAAACTCCGCAAAGGGTAGGATAGTGCGCAGCAGTTGCAAAAAATGGCTGCTTGAAGTGGGGGGAGAATCCGTGCTATGATTGCAATATATTGCACAGCACTTTCATGGGGTCGTATGACAGAAGAATCGACAAATGGAACAATTACAATTCGAACCAGTGCAGAGATTTTAACAGCGCTTGGAAAGTTGGCTGAGTCGATGGATAGGCCCAGGAACTGGGTTATTGAAGCCGCTCTTCAGAGCTATATTGATACTCAAGCTTGGCAGGTTGAGGGGATTAGAGAGGCCCTGGGGTCCTTAGATCGAGGTGAGTACGTATCCCATGAAGGTGTGGTTTCCGATCTGGATCGGCTCTTGGCTACTCACGAGGATTAGAGAACCATGAGAATAGTCTGGTCTCCCGAGGCTCGAGAGGACCTCTTATCGCTCTTCTCTTACATTGCGGGGGATGATCTTGAGGCGGCAAAAAAGCTTAGAAATGTGATTCTTTCGAAGGTAGAGCTGTTAGCTAAAACACATCACATCGGCCGTTCTGGAAGGGTTCCAGGTACCAAAGAGCTAATTATCGACAAGACCCCTTACATTATCCCTTATCGATGCAAAGAAGATCGGCTTGAGATAGTTCGTGTCTATCACAGTTCCCGAAAATGGCCTGAAAAATTTGGCTAGTCCTGTAGCTCAGTGGCGGCTATCAGTTGCCCATGGCAACTGATAGCCAAGAAACAGCAGCTTTTGTCGTTTGCAACGATCTCAAAAACCTCTTCAATTGTCCCAACTTCTGAAGCAGGAGGATAGAGATGTGCACGCAGTCCTTCCCGCGGCGTCAGCTGCTCAATCGTCGGCGACCACATCGCTAGCTAACGAACGCTGGTACTGTTCAGGCGCGACAGCCCGATGCACGACCCGAAAACGGAAGATGTCACGGAACATTTTAATTGAATCAAAGACCAGGTTGACCTTGGATCCGGGCACATTGTGCCAATTAATAGGCACTTCATCGATTCTCAGTCCCACTCGACGTGCAAGAAAGAGTAGCTCAACGTCGAAGCTAAAACGATCCGAGCGCTGTAGTTTAAACAAAAAGTGAGCAGCAGGGCGAGTAAACATCTTAAAACCGCACTGGGTATCGGCTATGCCGGGCAGCAGGATGAAATTCACACACCAGTTAAAAATACGCCCGAGGAGCCTTCGGTACATTACGGTGTTTACCTTAGTCTCTTCAGAGTATTTAGCGCGCGATCCAATTGCGACTTCGGCTCCAGCGGAGATTGCTGCCATAAGGCGGGCGGTCTCGACTATTGGCGTCGCTCCATCGGCATCTGCAAAGAGAACTCGGTTGCCGCGAGAGTTGAGTACGCCAAGCCGAACTGCATGCCCCTTGCCGAGATTTCTCGGAAGGTGAATGAGACGAACCTGGGGACGAACCCTCTCGAATTTTCTGACGACTTCACTCGTTGCGTCGGTGCTTCCGTCATCAACGACTATGATCTCGTAATTCGGATAGTTTCGGTCGCAAAAATCAACAATATCAATCAATGTTGGTGGTAAGCGGCGTTCTTCGTTGAAGGCAGGAATGACGATTGATAGGTCGATGCTATCGGCAGCAATGGCCTGCTTCTCCATCCAGTTCGTGATCGTCTCTTGGCTCTTTGGGGTCTCGTTCATGGTTGTGTCAGAGAAGGAGCATAGGGTATTTAGAAGAGAATAGCGTGATAACTTTACCCAAAGTGGGAGGCCCCGCTACTCTGTCTCTTCATCCTCCCGAAGAAATTCTTTGAGGAGTTTATTTGATAGCTCGTCAATTGCAGCGTCTCCAACTTCGTTAGCGATCTCTTCTGGAAACCCTTCGTTGACTGCAGAGCGAAATTCGCGTCCACCGACAAAAAGCTGGGGAGCAGTCTTTGGTGTAATGTCCGCTGGCACCTTTGTTAACCATTCGCTCTCTAGTCCATCGAGGGCGTCGGAGCTTCGCTTAAGAAGCGAATCAAGCTCGGATTTATTCGGATAGTACTTGGGTGGAAGAGGAATCGCAGGCGCCGAATGCAGTTTTACTATAGACTCCATCCAAACATCGATAACCCGAAAAGCGCGTTCTGCATCCTCAGCTGTCAAGAGAGGTGAGGTAGTGGTAATTGCTTTCATGAGCGGAACAACGCGAGGAATTCCGAAGCCCAGCTGTTGCCCCATCATGAGGGCCACTTGTAAACTGTTGCACTGCCAACGCTGAAATTCGTAATTGAGATCGAGATCCAAGCCGTTGCTATTCAGATGCGACCAGTAGTTCGAAAAACCGTCAGCATCGTGCTTGATAAAGGGTAGAAAACCTAACACTCGAAAACCGCCGAGAAGAAGCCCGGCTCCTGGGCCGATGGATGGAATTGCGTTTCCGATGAGCCAACCGAGGTTCAAACCTCTTTGCAATCGATGAGTAACGTCCTGAAGTAGTGAGGCGTTGCAAAGATTTCGGCAGTGACGGTGAAGAAAAATGGTGGCCAGAAAAACTGCATGCTCGTACCCGCCAAATGCTCCCAAAAAGTTCTTCGTAGTGAACGCTTTTGATGGGTTGGTAAGGAGTTGTGGTTTAAGAAACCGGATAGCGTTGAAGTAGGGAGCCTGCACGGAGGGTGTTCTGAGTAGCCGAGTACAAAAAAAACTGCCGTACTGCGAGAGCGATGAGGGATCTTTATCGAAATCCGTCACAAGAAGCCGAATAACGCTCGTAAATGAACTAGGGAGCGACCCAAGAGACCCGGCAAATGCTCTCGCGTATTCCCAGCTCTCAGGCGTAAAGCCTCCCTCAAACTGTATATCTTGACTCATGGTTGTGCGTGTCTTGGCTTGGTATGGTCTTCAATCAAAGCAAGAGGCAATCATGAGAGAGGATGGTGGTCTTTGGCAAGTCAGAAGTCTGTAAAACTCCGGGTAATTCAGAAAATTGGTTCAAATTATACGCTTGCTACTCGGCTGCCTTTAAGATTGGCTGATATCGTATTGACTAACACTGAACCAATCTGCGCTCCGGATTGCAGGATTGATCTCGCTATGCTTCATTGGCAGCTTGCATGAACGTCGACCTCTCAACAATCAGAATCAATCGAGGCCAATGAAGCAAATATCCAATATCCTTTTGATCGCTACGATTTTTCTTTTAGCGCGAAGTGGGAATGTCTCTTCCGAGGGACCCTCGACTACTTCACGTAGGGTGTTGTCGCCCTCAATTGACTGGCGATCGTGGAATGAAGGCCTCTTCGAGGAGGCTCGAAGGGACCGCAAGTTGATTATTCTCGACCTAGGGGCGGTGTGGTGCCACTGGTGCCACGTGATGGACGAAAAAACGTACTCTCAGCGCCCAATCATTGAATCGATAGGGCAGTCATTTATTCCTGTACGAGCTGATCAAGATGCCCATCCCGATTTGGCAGCACGGTTCGGAGAATTCGGGTGGCCAGCAACAATAATTTTTAATTCAAAGGGAGAGGAGCTCGCTATTCTGAGTGGGTTCGTAGAGCCCCAAGAGCTGCTTAACGCGATTCAAGGGGTACTTTCTAAGCCGCGGCCAATGACGAAAAGAGCCGGAACACTTCCCTCTACCCCTAGCTATACCTTGCCAACATCGCTTCGAGCTGAACTTCTAGCTCGACACGGACGTGCGCTCGATCGCCTTCACGGAGGGCTCACGACGAGCCACAAGTATCTCGACCCAGGGAGCGTAGAGTTTTCCCTTAAGCTCGCCCGCGAGGGTGTTGCAAGCGAGCGGGAATGGGTCGGCCTTACACTCAGAGAAAACCAGAAGTTAATCGATGCCGTTTGGGGAGGCGTCTATCAGTACTCTGCAAGAGGAGACTGGGAACATCCGCACTATGAAAAGTTGATGTCGACGCAATGCTCAAACATAAAGTTATACTCATTGGCGTTCAAGGTGCTGAAGAATCCAGTGTGGCTCGCGTCAGCGGAGGCCGTCGCCCAGTACATTCTTTCGTTTTTAAGCTCTTCTGAAGGAATATTTTATGTGAGTCAGGATGCCGATGTCGTGCAAGGAGAGCACTCCGAGTCGTTTTTTGCTCTTGGGGATACCGCTAGAAAAGCCGTTGGAGTTCCGCGCATTGATACGACCAATTATGCCCGTGAAAACGGATTAGCTGTTGAGGCGCTCAGTGAGTTGTATGCCGTTACGGGTGAACAAAAATACCGAACAGCGGCAGAAGTGGCAGCACGGTGGATCATTTCACAGCGAGGTATTTCGGGTGGTGGCTACGCTCACGGCAGCGCTGACATTGGTGGGCCTTTTCTCTCGGATACGCTGGCCGCAGGCAGAGGTTTTTTAGCTCTCTATAGTGTGACCGCGGATCGTAACTGGCTCACTAAGGCAGTGCTAGCACTTGATTTTATCGTCAACCACTTTCGCGAACCGAATGGAATTGGGTACCTTGCTGCCGAAAGTAAAACGGGGAGCGTACTAAAGCCTGTCAGAAACCTCGACGACAATGTAAAGCTCTCACGATTTGCAAAGCTTATGTATTCATACGTTGGAGATTCTCGGTACTATCAGGTCGCGCGTGAGGCTCAGTCCTTCTTCATCAATGAAGAAGTGGCGCTCGATTCAATCTCGGAGCCGCAAATCTTGCTTGCTGATGAGGAGCTTTCCGCTGAGCCTGCGCACTTTACCGTGGTAGGTTCGAAAAACGACAGCCGAGCGATGGAGCTATGGAAGGTATTACTCCAGGATTCACGAACATTCGTGCGGCGAGAATGGTGGGACCGCGTAGAGGGGCCTCTCCCAAATTCTACCGTGACGTACCCGTCACTTGGTAAGGCGGCACTTGGTAAGGCGGCGGCCTTTATTTGTATCGGTACACGATGTTCCCTCCCGATTTTTTCTGTCGATGAATTGCGAGATAAATTAATAACGTCAACGAACGGGGTGAAGTCGCCTTGAAGAAAGTTACCGAATCGACGATTCTTTACAAACGAAAATTAGCCGCAGTGTTGGAGACGGTTCAAGATTCTGCTGGCAACCAATACGAGTATGAGACGGTGCGGCATCCTGGAGCTGTGGTAATTCTTCCTTTGAATGAACGGGGTGAGGTCATACTTGTGAAGCAGTATCGGCACTCGATCGGAGAAACGATTCTTGAAGTTCCTGCTGGAACGCTTGAGGTCGGGGAAGATCCGGCAGCCTGTGCAGTACGAGAACTGAGCGAAGAGATAGGAATGGGGGCGCGGAGTTGGCGCTCTCTGGGAATCCTTTGGCCGGCGCCGGGCTTTTGCGATGAAAGACAACACCTGTTTCTGGCGCGGGATCTCTTCCCGCAGAAGGGGATTCCGGATGAAGATGAGGACATAGTGGTCACAACTGTCTCGACGCAGGAGTTGGAGGAAGCGATGATCGATGGTCGGATTAACGATGCAAAGACATGTGCCATCTATCTTCGAGCAAAGCTGAGCAAGTTAATGTCATGAGCGTGTAGATTATGAAATTCAGCTTTGGAGCAATTACAAGGAATTCTCAGGCATTTTTAGGTGGACTGACGCTACTTTCTGGCTTTGCCCTTATGTGGGCGAGCACTTCGGGGCAACGCCAAGATGATTCGACCCTCAGCCGGGCAGCTTCAGAAGCTGTTGAAATCGATCCACTTCAGCCCTCTGCTCGGTACAATGGTAGATTGGTGGTGGCGGCAGCACGACTTGCCTCGACCGAGACCCTCGAGGATGAATACCTGAAGGCAGCGCCATACCTAATTCTCGTTCGACACGTGGAGATGTATCAGTGGGTCGAAGATCGATCGGGTAAGGCGGATGGCCCGCCGCAGTACACGGTGGAGTGGTACGAGGGGCAACAGGATTTCTTCAGCTTTAAGGACCCAACAGGGCATGAAAATCCACTCCTCAAGGTGTTCTCGAAAAAGCTCCTTGTGCCTACATCAAGTTTTGGTGCATTCGATGGGCGAAAAATCCTTGACGCGGTAGAATATCCGCCGCGCTTAGAGATACTGCCGAGTATGCTGAAGGACCCACTTCAGAAGATTGAAAAGAACAAGCTTTTAGTGCCGAGAGCACCCAACCAGGTGGGCATTGCGCTCGGTGATATGCGAGTTTGGTACAATGGGCTTTCCACAGGTCAATTCACCGTGGCCGCGCGTCAGGAAGACGAAATGACGCTGCTAGGGGGGGCGAAGAGTGGTGTGGTTGTTGTTAAGCCCGGCAAATTAGGTGTTGAAGAGCTTTTTGCTGACGTAGGCCGTGAATCCGCAAACACCTATTCAGGCCTCATGTATCTCGGTGGAGCCGTAACTTTTCT
>JAYVGZ010000191.1:0-2109 GCA_043771805.1 Pseudomonadota bacterium | reverse complement strand
CCGAACATTATTGCCCGCTTCCTTCGTATTTTTGCTGCTTTTGCGCGCATCCGCGCGCCACTTACGACCTGGGCGCCTATCTCAGAATACACCAATTTGTAGCCTATTCAGGCGCCCAGGTAGTAAGTAGTGTTTCAACCCTTCTTCTGCCGCTGAGCAGTGCGAACCTGCTCGAGTGCCTTCGCAACCTCCTCATTTGCTCTCTCCGTGTAGCGCATAGTCACGCGAACATCACTGTGCCCAAGAGCCTGTGCAACAAGTCGCACATCTCGGGACTCTTCAAGCAGCTCCACCGCATAGGTATGCCTTAGCAGATGAGGGTGTAGTTTTGTATCGACGGAACACTCGCGAATAGCTCTCCAGACACTCTTCGGACTCATCTCAAAGCTTGTCGGATCCTGCACCTGTGCCCTGTATGCACTAATAAAGAGGGGTAGGCGCGCATCTTGAGAAGTTGAAATTGATGGGAAGAAACGCTCTAGCTCATCGCTGCGTAACGTCAAGTAGTCGCGAAGCGCGGGACGCATCTGAGCTGTAATGTACACAGTCCGAAACCGTCGACCCTTCGTCTTCACCTTTTCAATCCACTCTAGAAGCTGATCCAGCTGGCCAAGCCGTAACGTTCGCACTTCATCAGCCCGTAGACCAGTATCAAGAAGCACATTCAGTAAAGTTTCATTTCGGATACGGTTGAATGATTTTTTCTCATGGCGGCGTGAAGCTGCACGTTCTTTTATTTGCTCGACTTCCAATGAAGTTATCGATTTTGGTTTTAGTACTTGCAAGCGAGGAGGCTTCACGTCTCGAGCGGGATTGATGAAGCCGGGGATGCGCTCGGACAATACTCGCCCCATGTGCTTTATAGTTGCAAGGCGTCTAGAAACAGTCGCCGGAGCCTCACCTCCCTTGAGACACTCATCAACAAAGTGTTGTGTAGCAGAGAAATCCCAGTCTTTCACCTTGAGAGCGCTCGAGTCAGCCAAACGACGGTACCGCTTGAGGAACTCCATAAACTTTCCGCCATCAAGTCGTTTTGCGCGAGCAGTGTGACCTGAACCTGACGCGTAGAATTCGAGATATGCAGTCAATACTGAGGCAAGTGTGGAGCCGGCGATACTTTCGGCGTGGCCTGAGTGTCCGAACAAAAGCGGCTCAGTTGAAGTTGAATGGATAGGTTGCGAATCTTTCATAGGTAACGGGTAAAGAGTCTCCAGTGATGATTCACCTAATTGCCCTATAAGTGTACGAGACCTTTGTTCTTAACGCTATCCAGCGTGTGAGCGGCATAACAAACCCCTGTGCTGACGGGGTATTTCCTGTACAATAATTGAATGAGTTTGAACCACCCCTTTACGCCAGCCTTCGCCGATGTAGTAGAGGCGATTGAAAGATCTGTTTTAAGTGCGGCTGAGTACCTCGTCGCCGAGATGCTTTCAGGGCGCAAGCCCGAAGTGTGGGTGAAGCCCGACCATACCCTCGTGATGAATCTCGATCTTGAGTGCCAGCGGCGCGTACTGCAGCAACTTAGCTCCAGTCACCCGGTAGTTGCAGAGGAAGATGAAGCCTCCCACCGACTTGTGCACGGAGGGGGAACTTATTTCCTTGTAGATCCCTTAGACGGCACTACGTCGTGTCGGCGATTTATGGGAGAACGGGATGGGCACGTGGGGTACGGACCGCTCGTTGGATTTGTACACGAAGACCGTCTAACAGCAGCCTGTTTCTACAGCGCCCCTCATCAGAAACTTTTTACTGCAGTGAGGGGCGAGGGGACTTACGTTTCAATAATGGATTTTGCTTCTGACAGCGTACCCTCAAACCGAACTCGCTTACAGGTAACCCCGTGTGCTGCGCTGAATCAAGCTGGCGTCCTCTTCTACCTCGGCACTCAGGGTGAAGCTCGAGTGATGCAGCTCCTTCGAAACAAAAACGCCATCGAGAATATGTATCGATTTGGTGGTTTTGCAAACGACTGTGTCCGGCTTGCGCAGGGGTACGAGCAGGCAAGTGTGCAGTTCTCGGTAAAACCGTGGGATCTCAGTGCGGCTCTCTTAAGTGCCGAAGCTGGTCTTGAAGTGTGGGCTGATCCACTTGGACGCAGAGTGGAGC
>JAYVGZ010000190.1:0-3371 GCA_043771805.1 Pseudomonadota bacterium | reverse complement strand
CAAGCGTGACTATTTTCATCGGACGCCGGCCATGGTTTTTGGTGAAGTAGACGAGGATAGCGACGAAGATCGCGAAAAACACGGATGCTGAGATCGTTCTTGTCGCAGCATAGGTATGTGTTCTTGTAAGAGTCTTCGAAGCGGAGTCTCTTTATCATTTCTGGTCGATAATGCGGGCAATTGAAGATCTCATCGCACCTACGCAGCCTTCTTATTTCGCGGTAAGCGTTTCTTCAAGCTCTGAGCCAGCAGATCTACAATGTCAATCGTTCGCGTCACTTCAGTCTTCTTCTTCAGCGGAACCTTCGACGTCTTTTTTGAACCAATCTTCTTATCAATCGCTGCCTGAACTTTTGAGATATAGTTATCCTTGTATTTTTTTGGGTCGAATTTTTCGGACATCTCCTGTAACAGGCGCTCCGCCATCTCGATTTCCCGCTCTGTTACCTTCACTTTCTTCACTGATGTATCGATGATATCCGTCGACTCTTTCAATTCTGCGGGGTAGCGCATAAAATCGAGCAGCAGCCCTTCCCCCTTGGCATAGATGACACCAAGTTGTTCCTTGGTCCGGAGCACCGCCTGTACAACGGCAAATTTCCCCGATTTCTGCAGCGCCTTGGCGAGGACGACGTAACCTTTTTCGCCGCCTTTAGCGGGCACGAGGAAGTAGGGGACCTCGAACATACTAGGTGAAATCTCTTCACGGTCAACGAAGGCATCGATAGCAAGACTTTAATTCGATTCAGCTGCAAGGTCGTATCCGTTCACGGGTATATTTTTGTTCACAAATCAAAGGTGTTACGAGAACAACTTTTGCAGTCAGGCGAACCTTTCGTCGTCAACGAGCTGATCGCTCGTTGACTGCTTTTGTGAACGGCTAGTTGTTGTCACCCCGGATTTGCATCCGCAAATCCGCCCCTGAGGGGCTGGACGCTACTCGGACTTTAACTCCACCCCCTGAACGCTTACGCAAGGTCGTCGAGCTCTTCATCGGTGAAGACGACGTACTTTCCTTCGGAGACCTCATATCCCTTAACGATATCATCCCACTCTACCTCTCTGCCCGTACTTTCGTTAACGCGCTTGAGCCGAATGCGGGAGTTGTCCTTGGAATCGAGCATGTGGAATGTGACTTTGTCCGTCCGGTCTTCCGCATTTACTAGCTCAACAGGTATGTGGACGAGACCAAAATCGATACTTGCTTTTAGGTTTGCCATTTCGGCACCGTGCCTCAACGCTTTCTCCCACCCTATGATCAAACTCATGGTTTACGGCTGTAAACATCTTCGGCTCTGAACTTAAAGCGAGCTCTGTTAATCATTCTGCGCGTCGCAGTACCTCTTCGTAGGTTTGAAGTACGCTGGCCTGAGGTCAAAGCTCCCACTTTGAAAACACGATTTCGTGTAGCGGTTAAACCATACGCACGCATGCCATCCTGATTCATCGAGAGTCATTTTCCACTTACGTACGGGAGACTCCGCCACCCATCGTTCGATAAACTCAAGCATTGACTTGATACTGAGTTCACCGGCCTGCGGAAGCTGCGCTGCCTCCCTCATCACACCTACTGGTTCTCCAGCATCATTGGGCGCCAATTGGGGGGACCCGGTTGCGGAGTAACAGAGAAGGGTAAGCGGATCCCAAAGATAAAAGCGATGGCCGGCGCAGATCCGACAAGACGGATTAGCGTGTACCCTGCACACTTCACAGATGACCGATATCAGAGGAGATGATGCAGAGAGACTACTCATATGGCTGTTCTAGGGGTATTTTAATAGTCAACCATCCCCTCATCCCATTGTGCAGTTTTATGAATGCAGTTTTATGACAACCAACATGTAGTGGCGGTCGCGTCGCCCATACAGTGCTGCAATGGGCGTAAAGGAATACAAAACAAAGAGAAATTTTTCTAAAACTCCTGAGCCCCGCTTCAGTAAGCTGAGCGTTGTAGGGAAGGGCTTGTTTGTCATTCAAAAACACGCCGCGTCTCAGTTACACTACGACTTCCGGCTCGAGCTGGGCGGAGTACTCAAGAGCTGGGCGATCCCTAAGGGGCCGAGCCTTGATCCTTCGGTGAAACGTCTTGCCATGCATGTTGAAGATCATCCGGTCTCCTATGGTGCATTTGAAGGTGTAATTCCAAAGGTAGAATACGGAGGAGGCAGTGTGCTGCTCTGCGACACGAGAACCTGGGAGCCCACGGAAGATCCGCAGATAGGATACGTACAGGGGCGGCTCAAGTTTATCCTTAAGGGGAAAAAACTTAAAGGAGGTTGAATGTTGATGCGGTTTGGAAACGGGGAAGGCGTTGGGAAGGAAACCTGGTTACTAAGAAAAGAGGCTGATTCTTCCGCGGTAACCGGAGCAGGCAGAGATATTCTCGAAACGAGGACAGAGAGCGTGAAGTCGGGACGACGAATATGAGGAGATCTCTGATCTACCCGGACGTCCAGAGAAAAAAACGGTTCGGTCAGTCGCGAGGCCACGCTACACCACAGAAAAGGCGGGTAAAAAGTCGCCCGCGATAGAACTCACCTCCCTGAAATTTGAACTTGCGACCCTTACCGATAAACCGCCGAGTGGGAAAGAATGGGTCCATGAGATTAAGCTCGATGGCTACCGAATTCAGGCATCAGTCGGGAACGGCAAGGTGGTACTGATGACAAGAAACGGCAGGGATTACTCCTCAAAGTTTCCTGAGATCGTACGCGACCTTCGTCGAATTGGTACGCGCCAATCAGTGCTAGACGGAGAGGTAGCCGTGACCGATGAAGAGGGGAAAACCGATTTCCAACGGTTGCAAAATCATCTCTTGGACGGCAGTTTTGCATCACCGCAGTTCAACGTATTCGATCTCCTAGTACACAACGGGGAGGATATACGCGAGTTACCCCTTGCGGCACGCAAGAGCCGGCTGGACGCTGTCTGCGCAAAGCTCAAGGGCAAGAGCGTTGTGTATTGCAAGCATCTCGATGGTTCTGGGGAGGCGATTTTTGCAACAGCATGCGAGCTCGGATTGGAAGGGTTAGTATCAAAGAAACGATCAAGTCCCTACCGGGGCCGCCGAACTGTGGATTGGCTAAAAGTAAAGTGTATCAAGCGACAGGAGTTCGTTACAGCAGGATTCACCGAGTCGACTAACCAGAGTTACGGCTTCGGCGCATTGCTTCTCGGTTACTACACTCAAGACGGAGAACTTCAGTATGCGGGTAAAGTCGGAACTGGCTTCACGATAAAGTCGCGACAAGAGTTACTAAAGAAACTCAAACTACTTACAACGAGCTCGTGTCCGCTCACCAAAATTATTTCGGGTGAAGCGCGCCGCCGAACCACGTGGGTGCGCCCCACGCTAGTTGCAGAGATCGCAT
>JAYVGZ010000189.1:0-2399 GCA_043771805.1 Pseudomonadota bacterium | reverse complement strand
TTCGGCCGAGTTCAATGTGGATTCGCCAGAGTTTTCTGCCGAGGATGAGGCATCTATTCAGGTTCAAGATTAAGCTCGACATTGCAGGAATAGGCGCCTTTTACTATCTTGTGTTAGGAACAGCTTAGCCTGTAATTGAACGTACAGGTTCCGAGCGGTTGAGCTGTGGATGGCTCAGTCGACTTTTTTCCTTTTTTAGGATTCCTTGCCGTGGGAAAACATCGCCAAATTCTTCTTGAGCATATTCGTCAGTCAGATCAACACACCCTTGCAGGATACGAGAGCCGCGGGGGCTTTGCAGGTGCGCGCAAAGCGCTCGGTATGGATCCCCTTGCTGTTATCGAGGAAGTCAAAAAATCGGGCTTACGTGGTCGAGGTGGTGCCGGCTTTCCTGCCGGGCAGAAATGGAGCTTCGTCCCTCGAAATACGGGGAAGCCTACATACATAGTTTGCAACGCTGACGAGAGCGAGCCCGGTACATTCAAAGACCGACTCCTTCTTGAAAAAAACCCTCACGCTATTATTGAAGGAATGATCGTTGCGGCATGGGCCGTTCAGAGCCACTGGATGAGTGTCTACATTCGAGGTGAGTACGCCTTCCCCTACACTCGTCTAAAGCGGGCCGTAGAGGAGTGTTATGCTAAAGGGTACCTCGGCGACAACGCCTTTGGTACCGGCTACAAACTGGACCTCGTTGTACACCGAGGAGCGGGCGCCTACATCTGCGGAGAAGAGACTGGCCTTTTAGAATCTCTCGAAGGAAAGAAAGGGCAGCCACGACTGAAGCCCCCGTACTTCCCCGCTACGATGGGTTTGTATTACTCTCCAACCATACTGAACAATGTTGAAACATACGCGACCGTTCCTTGGATTCTTGCGAACGGGGGCGAGGCTTACGCAACGATAGGAACAGAAAAATCTAAGGGAACAAAGCTCTTCTCAGCTTCCGGACACATAAACAAGCCGGGCGTTTACGAGATCGAGATGGGGTACCCCTTTAAGCAATTTCTCGAAGAAGAGTGTGGTGGGATCCGGAACGGTAGAAAGCTGAAAGCCGTTATCCCCGGGGGATCTTCAGTTCCAATCGTGCGTGCAGAAGATATCGAAACTGCAACAATGGATTACGAAGGATGGAACAAGTTGGGGACCTTCCTTGGATCGGGTGGCGTTATCGTGATGGATGACACGGTCGACATGGTTGATGCGATTCTCAATCTTACCCACTTCTATGCACACGAATCGTGCGGCCAGTGCACCCCATGCCGCGAAGGTGGCCACTGGGTTGAGAAAGTGTTCAAGCGAATCGCAGACGGCCAGGGGGTTCCTGGTGACCTAGAACTTTTGGAGACAGTTGTGAACCAGATCGCTGGCCACACCATCTGTTTCCTAGGCGATTCAATCGCGATGCCAGTAAAAAGCTTCACTACGAAGTTTCGTGATGAATTTACAGCTCGGATTATGGAAGGCGTCGAAGGAAAGAGAGTAGTCCGGGACCGTCTCAACGCTCAGTTAGGTGATCACCACTAACCTGCACCGCTCACAGGCTTTCGACTGCGAGGGCAGGCGGTGGTTGCCGTCGAGAGGCCGAAAACGTATGAAGAGTTACGGTCGGCGGATGCATACGAATTTCATTCATGTGAGCCAGCAATTGAGAGCAGCATTTATTCTGAAAACGACAGCTTCGGTTCCTGCAGTGGTGCCGTATTATGCAGCCAACATTAGTCGGAGCCGAGGGTTTGAGAAGCTCGCCGCCCTCTGTTCTTTTATTTTCGTCATCCTTAGCATCTCTCTTGCATCCTCAGCCCACGCGCAGACCTTACCAACGACGATTCAGTGGCAGCCGCTCGGAAATGATTTGGAGAGGTCTGAATTCACCTTCAACGTCGGAGCTGTATTCACTTCTTCCATCGTTCTCGTAAGATCAGAACTACAACGCTACCGCCTACGAACCATTCGCGCATCTGAGTTTGGCTGGAAGCGCGCGACGGTACGAGCACTTTGTCGAGCTGCCGGCGCTTCAGTTTGTAGCAACGCAAACTTCTTCGACGAGCAGGGAAAAGCGTTAGGTCTTGTTATCAGCAGAGGGATTATTCACCAGAAGATCCATAAGGGTGGAAGCGTTCTCACCGGTATTCTGTTCGCAACATCAAAGAGCGTAAAGGTCCTTCCAAGAGATGCTTTCTCTCCTTCACAGGCAGTAGAGGGCGTGCAGTCCGGTCCAAGGTTGGTGAGTGGCTCGCAGCCAGTCACCGGGCTCCACGATGGGTCGCTGTCTTCAAATCTTTCGGGTGCATGTATCGATACTCAAGGACGGTTTGTGATGTTTCGAGTTACCTCCGGTGTTTTCGGCTGCACAATTCGTCAATTACAGAATGTTCTGCTCAGTCCGCTCATAAGCT
>JAYVGZ010000188.1:0-4903 GCA_043771805.1 Pseudomonadota bacterium | reverse complement strand
AGAGGCTACAATCCCCTCGTCGCTATTCAGATCGCGCTCAACGGGCTCGCTCCTATCGAAACCTCTCCCGCCAAATCCATCAACTTCCCTTGGAGGGGGAGTAGTTACGAATTATCTGCAGTCTAGAGCGCAAATGAAACCAGTGACCACACTCGACCGACGTCATTTCTTCAGTACAATCGGCGCTGCTCTGACGTTACCTCAACTCTTAAACGCCGATGAGCCCCAGCTACCCCAACGTCCCGTAACAAGCACCGGCAAACCCTCTGCACTCAGGCCAGCTCTCTCTCCAGAGAAAAAGCTCCTCCACATGGCACAAGACATGCCGACACCGACTATGCTGCGCGATCAGATCGCTGTGCTCGAGAACTCTCCGTTTCGTGGAGTTGTATTCCGAGTTCCTGTGCAAGGCTTAGAATTGCCGCTGCACAGAGTGATCTGGCAGCCTAAGAAAATTGAGTGGTCGGCGCTGTCTCCTGAACTAGAGATCATGAAGGGATTTAGCTCAAAGCAGCTGACTCATAATTTTAGTCGTATCAATATCGAGCCAGGGACCGTCGACTGGTATGATGACACCGGTTTTGAATGCGTGATTAATAACGTACGATTAGCCGCCAGGTTCGCCAGAAATTCCCCTAACTGCGTTGGAATATGTTTTGACACCGAGCCATACAATAGAAATGGCGGGCTTGTTCTGACCTACCGAACACGCCCTAACACGGCAGATCCATCTGCAGCGGGCTACCGCTCTCTCAACGACTATTCAGCGAAGGCGAAGGAGCGCGGGGAGCAGGTTATGCGCGCAATGCAAGATGAATTTCCAGGGCTGCGAGTATTGGTGTGTCACGGTTGGGAGAAGGTCTCTGCAAAGGAATCTCCCGACACCAAGGTGGGAAAGCTTCTTCCTCCTTTTCTTGATGGACTTTTGAAAGGCGCTGAAGGGCAAACCATCGTGATTGACGGATTCGAGCGGAGCTATGGTTTCAAAACCGCTGATCAGTTTAGTGCTGCACGAGACGAGATGCTCAAGACGAACCTTACACGCACTTCGGAGCCAGCTCTCTATCGGCAACGTGTCCGACCAGCATTTGCGCTTTCTGCCGATTATCCTCACAAGCCAGACTCTTTTGATCCAGTGAACACAGTAAACAATCATTTTCAGCCAGAGGAGTTCCGGAGAGCGATTGTCAACGCCCTGCAGGCCACCGACGAGTTTGTTTGGTGTTATGGGTATTCAACCACTGGCTCGTGGTTCGATGTTGGATCGAAGAAGGCTATGCTTCCGCGGCTTTATCGAGAGGCCATGTCGAGCGGCCGAGATAGTTACCTCGCGATGGTTGAAGCGCAAAAAAAGTAGGAATTTTTTTGTTCAGCGACGAACCCCCATCCCGCCTGTCGAGACTCGCTTCGGGATGGTATGGTCAAATCCTCTATGTCAGCACCCCCTCGCGCCCCTTTTGTAGTGATGAAATTCGGAGGCACCTCCGTCGCAGACGTGCACCGTATTCGTGACGTGGCAAGAATAATCGCCGCCCACCGGTCGGAGCACCGGGAGCTGGGTATCATAGCAGTCGTTTCCGCTATGGCTGGGGAAACGAATCGACTTGTTGCGCTTGCACGTTCATGTGCAGCAGAGCCGTCTCCTCGAGAGCTCGATGTACTAATGGCAACTGGTGAGCAGGTTACCGTCGCACTTCTCGCCATGTGCCTCACCGAAATGGGAGTTCCTTCAAAAAGCCTCCTCGCTCAACAGGTTCGAATCGCGACTGACAGCCAGCACACCAATGCTCATATTGAAGAGATTGATACATCCGCACTCCGTTCGGTTCTCGATGGTGGAACCGTTCCCGTTGTAGCAGGTTTTCAAGGAATAGATTTCGCCGGCGATATAACTACTCTTGGTCGGGGTGGATCAGATATTACTGCGGTAGCACTGGCGGCGGCAATCAACGCTCAGTTCTGTTTCATTTATACTGACGTTCCTGGTGTATTCTCTGCCGATCCACGGATCTGTCATGCCGCGAAGCTTCTTCCTCGCGTATTTCACGAAGAGATGCTCGAGATGGCGAGTTTGGGCGCAAAAGTGCTTCATACTCGGTCGGTTTACTTTGCGATGCGGTATGGCGTTCCCCTGGCGGTACTCTCTACCTTTGGTGGACCTTTTGAGCCGGGCGTTAATGGAACAGTCGTTGTAGCAGATGAAGGAGGGCAGATGGGAACACATATGGAGCATCCTGTAGTGACCGGAGTTACGCACCGACTCGACGAGGCGCGCGTCGTGATCGAGCGATTACCGGCTGACATTGAGACTCTGTCGACGCTGTTCTCGCAGCTGGGAGAGAAAGGGGTGTTTATCGATATGATCTCGCAAGAAAGTGTAGAAGCAGGGATCCTCAACGTGAGTATAACAGTTCCTGACGAGCACACGGACCAGGCCCTTAAATCATTACGAGAGATTGTTACAGTGCTTCGCGCACAAGGGGTTCGAGTGGAGCGCGATATAGCGAAAGTATCGGTTGTTGGTATTGGGATGCGGTACCACACTGGTGTCGCGGCTAGAATGTTTGCGGCACTTGCCCGCGAGCGGATCGATGTTCAGATGATAAACACCTCTGAGATCAAGATCTCGGTTCTTGTTCCCCGTAAGTATGGTGAAGCCGCCGTGCGAGTTTTGCATGCCGAATTTGTAGAAGACATCCTGTTATCCAAACGCCCGTAACTTTTTGGGGCTGGTAAGAGGATCGGCGAGACGGTACTGTTGAACGATCGAACTGTGTTTTTTTGACGTGTCTCGTCTCGGTGAAAAATGAAAAGGTTGTTTTGGATCGCTCTCTTTGACTTCTTGGTTCTCGGCGCCGTTGGGCCGATGGGGCATGCTCAAAACTCTGAGACGCTAGCCCTCGGAAGTGGCTTTACAGAGAGTAGCCCCTTGATCTTGAGCCGTAACGGCAACTCAGTCGTGGGAACCTCTCCCTTGGGAGGGCTTATGCTCATAAGGAACGCATTCCAGGTCGATCAAGAGGAAGTACCTCTCCCTCAACAGTTTACTTCGGCGCGAGTACTCGCAGTTTCATACTACGGAACTGTTTTTGTCGCCTTGCAGGGAACAGGTCGATGCGAGGTGTTCTCGTTTAATCAAATTGGCCAAGTAGAGCCGCTCCCAATTCCGTCAGCTGATAAGTGTTCAGTATTTGCTGGGGCTTCAAACGTTGCCGATAGACTCCTGGTAGCCGTCGACGACGGAGGAGTTACTAAACTCTTCGTTTCGACGGCGAAAGAGTCGCTGCTGCTTTGGGACAATTCAGCTGACAATTCGGCTCGTCTTGAGAGCTACGCCATGAACGATCTGAACACCGTGGTGTTTACTGTTTCAAGTCAGGGTGGCTCAAAACGCCTCTTCCTGAGCTCATATTGGGTTCCGGGCGCAGGGGTCAGGGAACTCATACTACCAAGCGCTGTCGGCTCTCGGAGTATAGTGCTGGATGTCAGTAATAAGAATAAATACCTTGTAACTCTCCCAAAGGGGCTTGGAGTTTTTGATCCTGCAAAGCGCAAACTTACGCGTACTGCCAAACTTGCCCAGCGCCTCACGTCGAACGGAAGCGTCTTCTCCTCTACGCAACTTTTCTCTACGGATGGAACGACTACAAGAGTTTCTTGTTTCGCTCGGGGGCCGCTCAACGGCTTAAAGCTTCAGTTTGGCGCGGTTAACGATGAAAGGGAACTAGTGTTGATAGCTCGTGGGAAGGGGAGTACTTTGCTCTCGAAGGTAATTCCATTTACGGTGAAGGGGTATCCTGGGTGTCGGTAACCAAGCAATGGGCTGCCTCCATGCTCTTACCTGGTTTTCATGCCTCGAGACCGCGCTTCCATGAAAGTGCGATGTGAGGCCAGCTGGTATTCATTCTTTACTAAGGAGGCGGATGAATAGGCTACAACTACCCCGAACATTATTGCCCGCCTCCTTAGTATTTTTGCTGCTTTGCGCGCATCCGCGCGCCACTTACTACCTGGGCGCCTATCTCAGAATACACCAATTTGTAGCCTATTCAGGCGCCCAGGTAGTAAATAGCCTAGGCGAATCGAAACGTAACGGCCAACCATTCAAAGACAAGACCTAGTGAAAAACCCCACACTATATGTGCGCCAACCATAAGTAAGTTTCGCCTCAGGGGGTGCTTTGTTGCCGGTTTGAGAATTCCCAAAGTCGGCAGACCTATCATGTAGCTCACGAGCCACACTAAAAGACAGAAGAGTATCCCTGCTGACCATAACGGTTGCCATAGAAATCGTGCGGCTACGCCAAAGAGTCCTCCAGCCGCACCTCCGAAACCGAAGTGTGCAAAAAGTGTTAGCCAGTTGAGTTGTGCGTCGTCGAGACTTACCCCAAGATCTGCCTTTGATGCAATAACACCAACTATCTCCTTCGGCGGAAGGGCATACTTCTCTGTCTTCGGCAAGAAAACGAACGCGGTAAGCATCATAACCGTCATAGGAACGGTTGCTACTATTCCCGATATAACTCCCGCAAAAAACTCGTTCAATTGTTCACCAATTTCGACTACGGCGTAAGCACGACTTTAATGCACCCATCCACTCTGTCTCGGAAAGTTTCATAAGCCTTCGGCGTATCAGCAAGTTTTACTCGGTGAGTTACTATGAACGAAGGGTCAATTTCACCATCTTCAATTTTCTTTAAAAGTGGGCGTAAATAACGTTGCACGTGCGTCTGACCCGATCTGATAGTTAATCCTTTGTTCATCAGGGCGCCCATTGGGATCTTATCGGCTGCTCCGACATAGGCTCCAGGGATAGATACTGTCCCCCCTTTCCGGCAACTCATAATTGCCTCTCTCAATACATGTACCCTGTCGGTCGCCAGCATCAGCGTTGTTTTCGCTTT
>JAYVGZ010000187.1:0-6764 GCA_043771805.1 Pseudomonadota bacterium | reverse complement strand
TTTGGAGATTGAATGAAAGCATCCTGAAATGCCTTGGCTGCCTCGGCAAACTCTCCTTCTTGGTACAAATTGAAAGCTTCGCGGGCGGAGAGCTCTTGTAAATCGGTTGTAGACGAGGACGACGGATCCTGCGCCACTGCAGAAAAACGGGTCAGTAACGCCAAGATAAAAAAGTAGAGGAAAACTCGTAGCGCTAAAATCGAAGTTCGCCTGACCGCGCCGAGACAGAGGAGTGCTGCCGCTGCAACAGCAAGGAAAGGCCCAATCTCTCCGTACGTTCTAATCTGGCGTTCTCGGCCTCTCTGCCCACCCTTTATTCGAAGTAGATCAGTTTGTACCAGCACTCGAACATCATCGTCTCCAAGGCTCGCTCGAACGTACAATCCTCCGCTACCGGCGGCGAGTTGTTTCAATCCCTCTTCTTGAAGGCGACTAATCACAGCCGATCCACGGCTATCCTTCAGGAAGGTACCATCAGGGCGCTCGATGGGGCGCCCTGATGGCGTGCCAATTCCTAGCACATCGGCAGCCGTGTCCTTAGCCTGTAGAAGAGCAACGATTCGGGTAACGGCAAGTTTGTCATCTTCACCATCAGAGAGGATAAGCAACCGACCACCCTGCGACCTACTTTTCTCGAACCGTTCAAGCGCAGTCTTAATCCCCGATTCAAGGTCTGAGCCGAGACTCGTCACCATTTCAGGTGAAATCTTGTCGATAAACTGCCGAAGGACGCCAAAGTCAGTCGTGAGCGGGCAGAACAGGTAAGAGGCGCCGGCGAAGAGCGTAATTCCAAACCGGCTTGCTCCCCCTTTACGCGAGAATTCGTCGATTAAATCTTTCATTTTTCGCCGTGCGACAGCGATCCGTGAGGGGAGGAGATCTTTAGTCCACATGCTTTGACTGACATCAACTACAAACATGTAGTCGTCTTCTGTGACAGAGAGTTCAATGCTACTGGAGCCGATGTAGGGGCGCGATAACGCTACGACTAAAATAAACGGTACGAGCAAGAGGAGTGCCACTCGTCCCCAGTAAATTCTATTCCTGCCGGGCACCCCCAAAACTGCGATCCTCCGCGAGCGCTCCCGCTCTCGCCACAAAAGAAAAAGTGCGAGCGGTATCAAGAGCGGCAACAGAAGGAGCATCGATGGGGCAAGGAATCCAAGATCCGGAGACATTCTCTATGGAACCCTCATAAAGACGGTGGAAGACAGAAAGATTGTGAAGAGGTAGGTGAGGAGCGCCGCGACCAAGAACGGTGGAAAGCACTCCTCTACTAGGGTCCGAGACGGCTGGTTCTTCTCTGTTTCGGTGAGCTTCTCAATATCGTGATAGACCTCTTTGAGGCCCTCAAGGCTTTGGGCGTTAAAGTATACTCCACCCGTTGTGTTAGCGATCTGGCGGAGCATCGCCTCATCAAATTCAGCGCGAGGTCCAAAAGAGAGCCCGAGCACGCCGCCAAGAACCTGGTCTCCTAACGGCGCCTCCCCTAAACCGATACCGATTGTGTGCACCGGAATGCCTAGTTCCTTCGATACTTTTGCAGCTTTTATCGGGCCCACAAGCCCTGCATTGTTGACGCCATCGGTCATAAGAATAATAGCTTTTGAATCTCCTTCGATGTCCTTCAGGAGTTTTAGGCCGAGTCCCAGACCATCACCGATAGCGGTGCCGTCACCGGCCATTCCCGGAGAGAGGTCACCAACTAATTCCTCAACGAGTGCGGTATCCGCAGTCAACGGGCTTTGCAGATAAGAGGAATGTCCGAACACAACCAAGCCGATTCTATCCTGTGTGCGGTTATGGACGTACTCGGCTACGACGAGTTTAACTCCCTCCATTCGAGAGACATGCCCGAGGTTGGTGGGAAAGTCTTGGGCACGCATACTGTTGGAGACGTCGATGACGAGAATAATGTTTCTCCCACTCAGAGGCTGGTCGACTACGGTAACAATCTGGGGGCGTGCCGCAGCGAGTGCAAGCAGGGTGGTGGCGAGAAGGGAAAGAATGAAAAGGAGAGGTGTGCGAAGACGCAGCCTAAGGGAAACTGGTAGCGGATCAAGAACGGTGTAACTTGAAAATGGTGCCGTTGGTGCCTCGCCCCTAGCAAATACCTTTACCAGTATGTACAGAAGTGGCAGACACAACAGCCACGGATAGGCAAAAGTCATCGACGCCTCGACACGTTAACGTATTCCTTAAGCGCCCGCACAAGTGTGGTGGCAAGAATGTCGGATTCTTGCAGTTCGCTTGGCGGCGCGTACACAGAGGCTTCAAGCGCAGCAAGACATCGCAAGCTTTCACTTAGTGACGGTGGAGTAGCTGACCGCGAGAGCACCTCAAGCTCACCCGGCGACATGGAGCTTATCTCAACGCTCGAGAGATATTCTATCACTCGCCGAACTAAATGAGAGATACGTTGAATGGCGTCTGGAGATCGCACCTTTGCTGTCTGCTCAATGTCCTTGAGGAGAAGGTCGATGATGGTTACCCGCATTGGTTCCGTTCGCGGACGGAGCCGGTAGTACGCCGCAAGTGCGAACAGAGCAAGCCCGGCAAGGAGAAACAACCACTCGAGCCTCCCAGGTTGCCACGGGATGTGCGGAATAGGGGTGATGTCAAAGGGAGTTGGAATTGCGTCAGGCATAACTTTACCGTGCCGATCGATTTGCCCTTTCTCGCATCAACGTTGCCAAAGGATGAAGAGCTGTATCCGTAATTCGAATGAGGTCGACCCCGCACTCCCTTGCGACAGCAGTAAGGGAGGACTGTCGGGTAAGTAACTCTTTCTCGAAGGCTTTCTTTACCCGAGCGTTGCCTGTGTCCACCAAAATGTTCTCGCCTGTCTCAGCGTCCGTAAAAGAGGCGAGTCCCACAGAGAGCAGAGCCGTTGGGGCGTGGTCAATTTGAACCAACACTACGTCATGGCGGTGCGCTAGGGCTCGCAGATCGCGATCGAACGGTGGGCAAAAAAAATCAGACACTAAAAAAATGATTGCTGGTCGACGAAGTGTTGCAAGCATATGAGAGAGAGCTGGCCGAAGATCGGTCGCTTTTGGGGCCTCTCTCTGTGCTGAAAGAGCGGTTAAGATCTGGTGGTGTCGTGCCATCCCTGATTTCGGTGGGAGAAACACCATGACCTCCTTGGCGAACAAGCATGCCCCCAGAAGATCGTTCCCTCGTTGCGTGAGCGTGCTGACGAGAGAGCAAAACTCAAGGGCCTTGCCGTGGCCTGCTTGATGAATTGGGGCCCTGAGTGACGCGCTCACGTCTACCGCTAGGAGGACATGAAGTTGACGATCTTCTTCGTATGACTTGACGTAAACAGTCCCCGTGCGCGCGGTAGCCTTCCAGTGGATGTGCTTGACGTCGTCGCCTGGTTGGTACTCTCGAATGTCAGAATAAATAAGGCCAGTGCCTCGAAAAGCTGAGCGATATTGACCGAGAAGCCCCCCCGTTACCATGCGGCGAGAACGGAGCTGAACGCGCCGAATCTCGTGAGCGCGTGGAATTGAAGGAGAGTTTGTTGTTGGCGCCATATCTCTGGTAAACGGGCTCTAGTAAACCGGGCTCAAGTGAATCGGCAGGCGTTACCGCCGCCGATGCCGAATCGCAATCTCTCCTGGAAGAGTATCAGGGCACTGTCACGCTCTTTAACAGCACTTTGATCACCTCATCACTATCGATGCCACGTGCCTCAGCTTCAAAGGTTACTATGACTCGGTGTCTCAGTACATCGGCTGCTATCTCTTTGACATCGTCTGGAGTAACGAAGGCTTTTCCACGAAGGAACGCAAGCGAGCGGGCACACGTCTTTAGCGCGATACTTGCCCGCGGGCTCGCTCCCCATTCCACCAGCCCTTTTAGGCCGTACGCCTCGCAGCTGCGCGTAGCTTGAACGAGTGACACGATGTAATGGTCTACCTTTGGGTCTACGTACACACCAAAAGAGTGACGCCTCAACTCTATCAGCTCAGCTAGTGGAAGCACCTTGTTGACAGTTTTTTCACCCGTATGGTCGCGTGAAACCAGATTGACGATTTGAACCTCTTCGTCAAACGATGGATAACCGACCTTGATCTTCATTAAAAAACGGTCGACCTGAGCCTCTGGCAGCGGATAGGTGCCCTCCTGCTCAAGGGGGTTTTGGGTTGCGAGCACCAAAAAAGGAGAGGGGAGCTTAAAGGTCTGCTCGCCAATAGTTACCTCGCGCTCTTGCATGGCTTGGAGCAAAGCTGACTGTACCTTCGCCGGAGCTCGATTAATTTCGTCAGCAAGAAGAAGATTGGTAAAAACGGGCCCTTTTCTGATGACGAAGTCTCCGATCTGAGGGCGGTACACCTCGGTTCCAACTACGTCGGAGGGGAGTAAGTCGGGTGTAAACTGGATACGATTCATCCCAGCGTCAAGGGCCGCGGTGAGTGAGGTAAGAGTTTTCGTCTTCGCAAGACCGGGGACGCCTTCCAGGAGTACGTGACCGTCTGAGAGTAAAGCGACTAGTAGTCGGTCGATCAGAAGTTCTTGCCCGATAATCTCTCGGTGAAGCTCCTGTTTTAGTCTGCGGAAGGTATCGCCCGCGGGGGTGTTGTTGCCAGTTTCCATAGTAGTATTCTCAAAAGATCATGCATGCTTGAGCCGTCTGAGCGACACGATAGGTCGACTAAACTCCTCGGGGGAGGAGAAAACCAGGAATGCCTCTCCCATGACCCCCTTTCGGCAAATGAAAAGCTACAAAGCTTCCGGCACATTCGCAACCACCGTAGTAAATCCAAAAAGGAATTCGCACGAACGTCTCAGCCCTTAGGAGTCTAAGAGGTGGGTATTCTACACCACTGCATCGAGTGTTTGCAGCACGTCTGAGTCAGTCTGCGCCGCAGACTCCTCGGCCGCGAAGTTCTACGGTTGTCCTGTGCGCACCGGCAGCATATCTTGGTGCAGAGTCAACGATGAGGGGAAATTAGCCTACAATCTCATCCAGGATGAGTCTTAGTTTGCAGAAGTGAGAGCGCCATGAAGATGAATGAACCTATCGGTGATGCAATGTTTGGCCCACTCTTTATACGCGTGTCGCTCGGTGCCTTCTTTGCGCTTGCAGGGTGGAGTAAGCTCGACCAGTTGGCTGGATTTGTGCAAGAGGTCAAGCGATTCGGAATTCTGCCAGACAACGTCGCTTCGTTGTACGGCACCCTCCTTCCCTATTTAGAGATTGGCGTTGGTATCCTTCTTTTTCTTGGCCTCTGGACAACACTTGCTGCGATTGTCGGCACCCTCCTCTTGCTTACTTTTATTTTCGCAGTTGGTTTTGCGACCGGGGACCAGGCGTTGTTCAACAAGGATGTCATTTTGCTCACCGCGATGCTCTCCCTTCTCTTCAGTGGGTGCGGTCGTTATGGCGTCGATAACGTAAAGCGATGAGCGCCTTTTGCGGCTAAATACACCCCGAGGTAAGGCACAGTTTCGCACTCGCCGGCGGGGTGGTACAATCGCTGTCGAGGGTCTGTTTACCAGGAGGATATATGACTGGAAGCATTGTTCCGTGGAGTTGGAAAAAAAAGCGGTTGCCTGTTGGAAAGGATGAACACGCGGTCTCAGCGTTCCAACGGCAAATGAACCGTCTGGTTCAGGAGTTCGCCTCAGGTTCTTCTATTATTCCCGAATTTTTCTCAGAGCCCTTAGCGCAGCTTGGCGAGCGGTGGAATTCATTCACCCCAAACGTCAACGTTCACAAAACCGAGAATGCCGTCGTCGTCACGGTTGAAGTACCCGGCATGGACGAAAGGGACATAGAGTTATCCCTTACGAAGGACTCCCTCACGATTAGGGGTGAGCGGAAGCAGCTTCACGAGGAGCAAGGGGAAGAGGGGTGGAATTATGTTGAATCGTCGTACGGGTCGTTTGAACGGCTCGTGCCTCTTACTGAAGTCTCTGTTGATCAAGATCGAGTCGAGGCTACGTCATCAAAGGGGATCGTTACCATAACTCTCCCGCTCACCACGTCTGAGCACACGTCTCCAAAAAAGGTTAGTATCCGCACGACTTACTAAGGAGGCGGATGAATAGGCTAAAACTACCCCGAACATTATTGCCCGCCTCCTTAGTATTTTTGCTGCTTTTGCGCGCATCCGCGCGCCACTTACTACCTGGGCGCCTATTTCAGAATACACCAATTTGTAGCCTATTCAGGCGCCCAGGTAGTAAGTGCGATCGTGATGCGCCCTCGCAGTAGAAAACCAGTGAGCGATGGCGGCTAGTGCCCGTTGCCGCCAATGGCGTGCTGCTCTCGTTGCCAAACTGGTACTTCCGTCTGCCCACCGGCCGCCGCTGGACCAGGGGTGATGGGGCAGTTCCAACACACGTAGCGAATAGAAAGTGAGGAGCGTGGTGGTACCTCAAGGGGGTCAGTGAGGGAGTACGTTGCGTCGTGTCTGGTGGTGATCTCCGACGGTCCTTTCAGCCGAGTTGTGGTATTGCCGACCAGAGCGAGCACTATCACATTCTCGGCTTTCGCTGGTCCAAGATTTTTAATCGTCATCGAAACACTAGCGAGGGTTGTGCTTGACCCCGGAGCCCACTTCTTGTTCGGCCCCATGACAGTGGCAAGACGCGCAACCTCATTGGGAGCGCTCGGTCGCACCTCCTCTTCAGAGACCCCTTCACCCATAGTGTTGGCTAAGGCATTGTAGAGACGGTAGGGCAGTCCGAGGACCAGACTAACGACCAGCAGGGTAACAATTACCAAGTGATCTTCCAGCCACGCTGGAAGC
>JAYVGZ010000186.1:0-9972 GCA_043771805.1 Pseudomonadota bacterium | reverse complement strand
GCCCTAGCGATGGCATACAGATTGGACGCAGCTCCAGTATACCAAACGGCGACCACCGAGAGGCTCTCCCCAGGAAAAGTCACCGTATGAGTGAGGGTTCCGTTTCGAGCGATCTTTACCACCGCAACCTGGCGACCATCCCCACGGCCTTTATCAGGGGAGTGCTGTGGCCAGGAAGGCCATCGTGCGTCCAGTCTAGCTCTCGCAGAGTGTTCCTCGCTACCTCTGCCTTCTCCAGATCCTTTATGGGGGAATCCTGCTCCATGAAAGGTAGTAAAGCCTCCCACAGCCAACTCTTCTTCTAGGCGCGCGAGGGATTCATCACTAAGCGGTTGTGGCGCTCCAACAACCCAACCTGAAGGTTTTCTCACGAAGGTGTACACTTCACTCTCTGAGGGATAGAAGAGAGATAGTTCTGTTCGCTCGAGGATGCCATTCTTAACTGCGATCGCAGCCGGAGATCCGCGCTTCGCAACGAAGTCTCTCATTTCGGCGCTTTTCTCTAACTCCTGACTCAAAAGCCTGTTGGCTGGCAGATACGGGTTATCTGAGGAAAGCAGCACAGGCCCTCGATTATTCAATCGATCGTACAATCCTGACGCCGAACCACCGCTACCGCTGCAGCCCGCCAGGACTGGGGTAAGAGAGATCACACAGGCAATCGAAAGGGTCTTGAGGCTCATATCATCCAAGGGAAACGCAGTTACACTGAAATACCACGGGTACTTCAGTTGCAGAAGAGGTTTTTCGAATGCTCACAAAAGTGTTACTGCTGACCCATGAACAACTACTTCCGCATCACTTGCCTGTGCCTTTTGCTCCTCATTTCTCCCTCTTGTGGCTCGAATGTCGCCGATAAAATCAACGACACGATTGATCTAGCGAACGGTGTACCGGAGAAAGATATCGATCGCTCCCAGTTAGCTGTGAACGCTTTCTTCAACGACCAGCGGTTCGGTTCCATAGCAGAGCAATTCGGTGAGATTCAGAATACCCTAGGCATCAACCATGTTCGTGTGCTCGTTGCGTGGGACGACAATGTGCAGCCTACGCCTTCCTCCCCGCCCAATTTCAATTTTTACGATGATCTATTGGGAAGCATCCCGCCTGGGGTCGATGCCCTGGTGATTATGACAGGGGTGCCCTCGTGGATGTCCAACCCTGCCAACTGGATCGAGGGAAACCCAAGACGGACTTTCGCGGAGCGGTGGGTAAAACCCGTGACGGAGCGGTACGGAGATCTACGGCGTATTTCAGCTTGGGAGATCTGGAATGAGCCGAACCAGCCTGAGCGACCAGACAACGTCGCTCTTGATCTGGGAAACAACCCGACAAATTTCGTAGAGTTAGTGTCACTCTCCTACGACGTGTGTAAAGCCTCTTCACCGGATAAGCTCGTCGTTAATGGCTCCACAACCGCTATAAATCAGAATTTTCCTGGCTCTATCGACTATAACAGAGCACTTCGAGACGCTGGGTTATTCAAGGTCATTGATGTTTTCGGTGTGCACTACTACGGAAGGCAATTTGAGAACGTTGTCCGCTCAAATGGTGTCGCTGACTTCCTTTCATCGGTTCCACATCCGATCTGGGTAACAGAATCTGGTGCTCAGGGGGTAGGGGAGCAAAAAAAATACGTGCGGCAAGTGTGGCCGTACCTCTCCGAGAAAGTACCGTCTATTGATCGCTTCTACTACTACCAGATGTATGAAAGCTCCGACCCAAAAACGACGTATGCACTGCGAAATCTTTCCGCGTCTGAGGGGCTCTCAGATCTGTACCTCTATATTCGGGATGACAAGTAGTCACCGCCCGTTCCTAGTGATTTTTTCTGCTGCTTGATCATGCGCACGGCTCAAAACCTCACACACTTAGCAGACCGACTGCGTACATTAAAAGGAAGTTGGGTCGCGATTTTTGTCGCGATCCCAGTGATCATTCTTAGTCGTCTCATAACGGCCACAGGTGCCGACCCAGACCTCTTTCACCGAGTTGCAACCGGCAGACTGATACAGTTACGACGAGAAGTACCAACGACGGATCCGTTTGCGTTCACACCAAAACTAGACCGGTGGATCGATCATGAATGGCTCTCAGGCGTTGTGTTCTTCTGGATAGCGCAGAACTGGGGAGACGCTGGATTGCTCGCGTTCCGTACCGGAATTTTCCTCACTACCTGTTTCGTTATTGCTCGTGCGGTATCACTGTTTTCACCGGGCTCACTCGGGCGCGTCGTTTGGCTTCTTGTATGCCTACTTCACGCAAGCTTTGCCTGGGCAAGCGTCGTCCGGTGCCAAGTTTTTACCTATCTCTTTATTCCGGTTCTTTACCTCACCTTTATCGAATTTTTCCAGCTTAATCGAATTCGCTTGTTACTTCTCATGCCCCCGCTCTTTGCAGTGTGGTGCAACCTACACGGGGGTTTTGTTGTCGGTTTGATTGTACTCGCTTGTTTCACATTTTTTGTTTTGGTTCGGGGGAAAAATAGCATTTTGGCACTGGCCATCCTTATTGCCTCCGTCGCTTCGACAGCGTGTAACCCCTACGGCTTTATTGCCTACTGGAGCTACTTAGCTGAGGCGCTGTCAATGTCACGCGCAAGTATTTCTGAGTGGGCACCCCTACATACACACCTCAAAGATTTTATCCCAACCGTGATTCTGCTTCTTCCAATTTCGTACGGAGTAATCTGCAAAGGTAGAAAAAACGACTTCTTTGCTTGTTCACTACTGTTGTTTTCTCTGTACTGCGGATTTCGGCACAGTCGATTCTTAGTCTTTAGTATGGTTACCCTGACCATCTTCGGACTTCCTCTCGCATCGGATTTCTTTACGGCGCTATCAAAGCGTTTTCCTATCCGAGCGCTTCGCCTCGATCGCATGTGGAGCTTTGCTTTTGCGTTGCTCTCTATAATCGCTGCCGGATTGACCGTTGGCTCAATTTTTAGTGATCGCATCAGGCGGCTTGATACTTCAGAGTATCCCGTAGCAGCAATTCAATGGCTACGTGAGAGCAATCAAGAAGGGCGGTTACTCATCGACTTTAACAACGGTGCGTTTGCGCTTTGGCGGCTCTACCCCCATTTTCAAATATCTATGGACAGCCGTTATGAGACCACCTATCCAGAAAGCACGAACCTCGAAAATAGCGCGGCGTTAACCTTTGGCAGTGAGGAGAATCTTGCTGCTCTGCGTGCATTAAATCCGACTCACATTTTGGTTCCTAATTCACCTTACTATCGCGAGCACGAAGGCGATCTAAGAGAATCGTGGCGGCCGGTGTATCAAGATTCGCAGTTTATGGTTCTTGCTCGGACCTCGGTGGATATTCCGGTTCAAAAAGAAGTCCAGCCAGAGGTTTCGGCCGCTCGATCGGAGCTCTGGGTGCCGCTCTTTTGAGAAGGTACGACTGCACGGGGTCAGAGATTCTTCCTGAGTTCGTCGATTTTTTCCAACTCTAGTTTTGTTCAATGTGCGGTCACTCAGAGCGCAAGCGATGAGTCCACTTCAGATCGCTCTCCCCACTCTCAACTACCTAACAGTCTCCAACTCTCGCCAAGTCGGATTTGTTTTCATTATCGGGGCGAGTTTCTTGGCATGCGAGTATCCCTTAAATCTTCTCCCCTTCAATTGCATCTTTTATATCAAAATACCGCTGCACGGGGCTAAAGATTCTTTCGACCAATCCCGTAAAACACTTCATTCTTGCAAGGCGGTTTCGTTAGATTTCCTCGAACAAGTTCCGCGAATATTCGCAAGTTTTGCTCACCGTCTTTTACCTCCCCGTGAACTGCGTCAAGAGATGTCTCAATACGGAGATTTGCACCGTCGCCAGTCACCGAGAGAAGGAACTTTCCTGGATCGAATACATCAGAATTATTTCCGGGTGGCGGCAATTTTTTCTCTGTATTTTTCTTCGAGCTGTTACTGATTGCCGACGCTCGCTCAGATAGGGTATCTCGTAACTCATCAGCTACATCAACTATGCCCTGTTGAACAACGACTGCCCGGCCATTACGCAGAACTCCGCACTCGGCATACATACCCACAGGCAGGAGACGATACTGTTCAAACTCTGAACCCTTTGATGCGGTTCGACTAAGGTAAAGCTCGAAAGAGGGATTCGCCAGGGGTTCGGCTGGCTGTATCGGCTCATCACTCCAACATCCTGAGAGCACAGTTAGAGAGATAATAAAAAGAAGAGATCGACGCATCGCGAGAGTCTGCTTTAAGATAGATCTGTGTGCAAGAGCACGGGTCACTTTGCTCCGAGATCCTCCAACTGCTTCTCATAATCACCTTCGAGACGAGCCAACTCTTCACTCGCACGCTCCCAGATCTCCATCTGACTATCGAGCTCTCTCTTCTCGTGTTCCAGCTCTTGAGATAGGCGCACGATTGTCGGGCCATCTGCTTCAGTGGAAGCTACGGCAAGATCGACCAATTTCTGCTCTGTTGTCCGCTCTAAATCAGCGATTCGTTCTTCGGCTCTAGAGATCTGTTTCTTTAAGGGATTGAGAGCTTGAGATCGCTCCTGAACTAGCTCAGCGCGCTCCCTTTTAACGTCCCGTTCCTTCGGACGTGGACCTCCTGGCGGCGCGTCTGACCTAGAGCTTTGGGACCTCGCACTTGGGGTATCCCCCTCGCCATCCCAACCAACACTGCTCAGAAATTGATCATAGCTTCCCTCATATACAAAGGGGGATTCGCCCTGAAAAACAATCAAACGTTTTGCAACACGCCGAAGAAGCTCCTCATTGTGAGTTACCACGAGCGCCGCTCCCTCGAATTGCTCTAGTGCATCCGTTAGCGCAGATACGGACTCCAAATCAAGATGATTGGTCGGCTCATCAAGAAGGAGAACGTTACTCGCGGTTGCTAGAATCCGTCCGAGCAGAACCCTGCTTCGCTCACCGCCCGAAAGAACTTTGATCAACTTAGTTCCATCGTTGCCGTCGAACATCATGGCCCCACAGATGTTTCGAACCTGTGTGCGAAGGAGATCGGGATTTGCATCAGCGATCTCTTGATCGATCGTCCAATCGAGGTGAAGACGGTTGATGTTCGTTTGGGCAAAGTACGCGAGCTTTGTATTTGGGCTCGCTGTGACACCTCCCTCAGTCGGCGAAAGATCACCAGCTAGTAGCTTCAGGAGGGTAGATTTCCCTCGCCCGTTCTTTCCGATTACTGCAACTCGATCCTTTTTATTCAGAGTAAAGTTGAGTTCTTTGATAAGAGGTGTAAGCGATGACCCATAACGGAATGAGAGTTTATCGATCTCAATTGGAAACCGGCCTGGGAAGGGGGCGTAGGCGAACGAGAAGTCTAATGACTGGTCGTCCGTCAACTCATCAAGCTGCCCGATTTTTGCGAGTGCCTTGACGCGCGACTGCACCACGCTCGCTTTGCTAGCCTTCGAGCGAAATCGATTGATAAAACTCTCCATGTCACGACGAGTTTTCTCTCGATTCTGCCGTGTTCGCTCGTACTGCTCCTCTTCCTCGGCCAGCTGGTCAAAGAGCTTCTCCGAACTTCCGGCCACCTTGCGTACACCACCTCTGTAAATGACACCACTATGCGTACTCACAGCATCACAAAATGCGCGGTCATGGGAGATGATAATGAGCTCCCCTCTCCACTGCCGAAGGAACCGCTCTAACCATCGCATCGAGACGATATCGAGGTAATTGGTTGGCTCGTCGAGTAGCATTAAATTCGGCTCAGAGAGGAGCAACTTGGCGAGGTTAATTCGGATTTGGAAGCCGCCTGACAAGGTCGCAGGTGCAACAGAGAGGTCGACTAAGGAGAATCCCAGACCCGAGAGAATAATCTCAGCTCGGTATTGTTCCACGGTCGGGTCACCGGGCTCGCTATGGCATGCCTCTTCAATGACTGTGCTATGCCGAAATTCAAGATGCTGCCGAAGATACCCGACTCGATATCCCTTTGGAGTTGCGACTTCGCCGTTATCGCAGCTCTCCTCTCCGGTAATAATTTTCAGCAGGGTGGATTTTCCAGAGCCGTTCCGTCCGAAGAGCGAGAGGCGCTCTCCTTGAATCATCGACATCGATGCGGAATCAAAAAGCGTGCGCGAGCCGAAAAGTTTCTGGACGTTCTTTACTTGAAGCATTTTTGAAAGATTTGATTGGTACGATTCCGGACTGTAGTGAATTCAGTGCCCCACTGGAAGAGAGGCGGTCTTGAAAAAGGCTTTGATTTTCGGCTTATTTCTCTCTACGCCTGGTCATGATAGTACACCGGAACTCACTTTGCAGGATCTGACGTGACTTTTATCTCCCCTTCCCCCACCTTTGGCGATCTCTTAGCCCAAGCCGACAACAACAGGATACAGGTGGTCCTCGTAGAGCCGAAAGATCCGCGAAACATCGGCGCTGTCGCACGAGCGATGAGCAATTTAGGGGTATCAACTCTAAAGCTAGTCAACCCCGCACCTTTCAATCTTGAGATGGCACGCTCCGTCGCCTGCTGGGGTGCTCCCGTGATCGATTCCATGCAACAAGTTGAATGTCTCCGTACAGCGGTGAGCGACGCTAATGAGGTCGTAGGTTTTGCCTCTGACAGCGGACGTCATAGAGTTTCGCAGCTCTTACTGGAGAACTGGGTCGCTCGTTTACCAACAAGTAGTGATTATTCCATTGCGCTAGTTTTTGGCTCGGAGGAGAGCGGATTGGGTACCGAGCACTTTCAGTTGTGCCAACACCTCGTGCGGATTCCCTCTGCTCAAGAGAACCGCTCATACAATCTAGCGCAATCCGTAATCCTCGCTCTCTACGCTTTGCGTAATCGCGAAATTCGCTCACTCAGCGCGGACCAGGTTGAATGGCCAACCGGGGAGCAGCTCAGTAACTTCACCACTATGGTGGATCGCGTAGCTACTCGGGTTGGTTTCCTCAATGAAAATTCTCCGAAACCCATGCAGGATCTCTTGGTCAACATTGCAAGACGGGGTCGCTTATCCGTTCGCGAACTGAAGATAATGACCGGTTTATTCGGTATGGTGGAGAAAGCACTTACTCGACAGGGCTCTACCGATTCTTAAATAGTGCACCGTCAATCGACGCCTAAGTTCCTGGAACATCTACTCCTATTTCGCTATCGAAGATTTCCAAGGCCACCCCTTAGAACTAAGCATCTACATGAGAGGTCTTACGCCTTAGGAATCACCGATGCAACGCCTCGTGACCGCCGCCTTAACAACTGCACTTGCCCTGCTCTCTCTGGCACTCTGCCCTGGACTGCACGCTCAATCGGATGAACTGTGGACTGATTTAGCTCCTGTGTCAGGACCCTCCGCGCGGTACTATCCAACGTTGGCCTTTGATTCAGCCAGGAATCAAACTGTACTTTTCGGTGGTTACGATGGAGCACGCCGAGCGGATACCTGGATATGGAGCGGCGGAGCCTGGACGCTCTCAGATGCCTCGGGGCCATCTGCTCGTATAAAGCATGCGATGGTCTACGATGCTGTTCGGCAGTCGGTGATTTTGTTCGGTGGCTCTCTATCAAATGGTTCGAATTCACACGAGACGTGGGAGTTCGACGGAACAAACTGGACGCAACTCTTCCCCGCTAGTAGCCCTTCTGCCCGAAGCCAAGCAGCTCTGGCGTTCGACTCAGCAAGGGGGAAGGTAGTCCTGTTCGGCGGATTCGTCGGTGGTGCCACACCAAATCTAGACGACACCTGGGAATGGGATGGAAGTAACTGGACGGAGATCTCGCCCACAACGAAGCCACCTGCTCGGAGTGGCCATGCGATGGCATTTGATGACGCTTCTGGGCGTACCGTTATGTTTGGTGGCTTCAATACAGCTCGGAGAAACGATACCTGGACGTGGGACGGCAATGACTGGACCGAGGTGGTAATAACCACAGCACCCTCTGCCCGAAACCTGCATTCGCTTACAGGAGATCCCGCAAGTGGAAGGCTGTTACTATTTGGTGGCCTCACCTCTGGATCGACGTACGCAGAAGATACGTGGGAGTGGCGTAACTCAACCTGGACAGAGCTTGTACCCGACGTCGCACCAAGTGCACGGTGCGCACACGGCACCGTTTTTGACGGCGATCGAGCGAAAGTTCTTCTCGTCGGCGGACATGCTGGTGTTGCCGTCATCCAGTATTTCGGCGAGACCTTCACCTTTGGTATTCCCGACCCTCCGACGCCCACGCCAACACCAGCAGGGACAATCGATCCAAATGCCACCCCCACCATCACCCCGACACCTACAAACACTCGCACTAGAGTGCCGACAAGAACACCAACACCTGCAGGGCCAACTGCGACACCGACTGCTACCCCGACCATTACACCGACAAGAACGGTAACAAGAACACCCACCCGAACTCCGACCAGAACTCCAACTGGTACGGCCACTCCAACCGCAACGGAGACTGCGACTGCGACAGAGACCCCGCTGGGAGGTATGACTGAGACGCCCACGGACACACCAGGGGGCATCAACACCGCCACAGCTACTCCGACCACCGGCATCGCCGGCGCCATTTTCACACCAACGCCCCGACCAACGAGTGGCCCCACAACCACTCGAACACCGAGCCCTAGTGGCACTGGAACCCCCGTTGGACGCACCACACCGGGGAACGAAACACCGACAGCGGGGAATGAAACGCCAACACCCACCGGTGGCACCCCCGATTCTAGTAGTAGTACTCCAACCGGCACCCCTCAGGCGAATGGCAGCGCAACACCCGTTGGCGGCGCTACAAGCACGCCCGCTCCGAACGCAACTTCGTCAGGAAGCGATCCTGGTACCGTGAGAATCTCAGGTGTCATAGCCACTGCAGATGGGCCGGTTCAGGGTGTCTACGTGAACGGCGGATTACTCGGCAGCCGACTTAGCAGCGACAGGGGTGAGTTCTCATTTCAAGTCCCTCTTGGAACGACATACACCTTCAGCTACTCGCGCACCGGCTTCGTACTGAAACCATCATCCCACTCAGGGAAGGCCGATCAAGAGTCCGTACTGCCGATCGACGCAGTCTCTACCCAGAACGACCCCGGTAGCTGCCGTTCCACTGACTTCACCAAACAGAAACTTGAACTTAGTTCGGCCATCGTCGAAGTTTTTACCTTGGCTCCGAAGAATAGTGGCACGAAACGAACTATACTGGCTTCTTTGCAGCAGGTAGCTTCGATTCCCGAAGTATTTCTGCAGTGCAAAGATCGTTGCATCCAGGCAGAAATTTCGAAAACAACCACGGCACTCGGAAAGAACACGAAAAAGTTAACGACTGTCATCGACAAACTTAGCAAGTCTTTACGGAAGAAACCCACAAAGCAGTCCAAAGCCCTGCTAAAGCGACTACAGGCCCTGAAACAAACCTTAAGTGCTGGCCCCGCTAAATTCCCAACCGTCACTTACTTCTGTCAGGAAAAGGGGACGTTACCCTTTTTTGGCGAAAACACCAAAGGAAGGGTAGCAACGCTTCTTTTTACGTTAAAATTTTGCTTAGCGAACCTTCAGCTCTCGGCGCATCTCCCATCCGGTCTCCCCAATTCAAAATGAGCGCAGCTCGTTACAAATGTAGAATTCGCGATACCAAGACTCTCCTCTATCCTTCCAAATGGGGAAGCTCAGGCCTAAACTGACAAAGTCTTGGGAGCATACAACCTTCCTAAAGAGAGCAGCTCCGCCGATTGACGACACCTGATCGAGTTGGTAGTTTGAAGAGATGAGCTTCCGCGCGGGCAGCACATTTAGTCTCAACAATAGGTTCTATCCGAGCGAGTATCACCTTCGCAGTTTAGTTCTCGGCTGTTCATTCTCAGGCCGTCTACCCTCGATAATTTCTGCGATTATTGCGATTTCAATTTAAACGGAAATAGCTGCTGCTTGAGAGTCGGGAGTTCTTCCCCTCGAACTATTCGTTTTTTGCCATGAGTTTAGCTTGTTCGATTGCCAGCTCAATCCACTCATCGATGAATTGCTTG
>JAYVGZ010000185.1:0-5586 GCA_043771805.1 Pseudomonadota bacterium | reverse complement strand
TCCTGGCTCAGATTGAACGCTGGCGGCATGCTTTACACATGCAAGTCGAACGGCAGCACGGGGGCAACCCTGGTGGCGAGTGGCGAACGGGTGAGTAATATATCGGAACATATCCGGAAGTGGGGGATAACGTAGCGAAAGTTACGCTAATACCGCATATGCCCTGAGGGGGAAAGCGGGGGATTCGTAAGAACCTCGCGTTTTCGGAGCGGCCGATATCGGATTAGCTAGTAGGTGAGGTAAAGGCTCACCTGGCGACGATCCGTAGCTGGTCTGAGAGGACGACCAGCCACACTGGAACTGAGACACGGTCCAGACTCCTACGGGAGGCAGCAGTGGGGAATTTTGGACAATGGGCGCAAGCCTGATCCAGCCATGCCGCGTGAGTGAAGAAGGCCTTCGGGTTGTAAAGCTCTTTCGGTGGGGACGAAACGGTTCGTGCTAATACCACGGACTAATGACGGTACCCGAAGAAGAAGCACCGGCTAACTACGTGCCAGCAGCCGCGGTAATACGTAGGGTGCAGGCGTTAATCGGAATTACTGGGCGTAAAGCGTGCGCAGGCGGTTTGTTAAGACAGATGTGAAATCCCCGGGCTTAACCTGGGAACTGCGTTTGTAACTGGCAAGCTAGAGTGTGGCAGAGGGGGGTAGAATTCCAGGTGTAGCAGTGAAATGCGTAGATATCTGGAGGAATACCGATGGCGAAGGCAGCCCCCTGGGTTAACACTGACGCTCATGCACGAAAGCGTGGGGAGCAAACAGGATTAGATACCCTGGTAGTCCACGCCCTAAACGATGTCGACTGGTTGTTGGGTGGGTAACCACTTAGTAACGAAGCTAACGCGTGAAGTCGACCGCCTGGGGAGTACGGTCGCAAGATTAAAACTCAAAGGAATTGACGGGGACCCGCACAAGCAGCGGAGCGTGTGGTTTAATTCGATGCTACACGAAGAACCTTACCCAGGTTTGACATCCCGTGAATCCCGCCGAAAGGGGGGAGTGCCGCAAGGAGCACGGAGACAGGTGTTGCATGGCTGTCGTCAGCTCGTGTCGTGAGATGTTCGTTTAAGTACGCTAACGAGCGCAACCCTTATTGCCAGTTACAAGTGTCTGGCGAGACTGCCGGCCACAAGCCGGAGGAAGGCGAGGATGACGTCAAGTCAGCATGGCCTTTATATCTGGGGCTACACACACGCTACAATGGGTGGATACAATGGGTCGCCAAACCGCGAGGTGGAGCCAATCCCACAAAGCCATCCTCAGTTCAGATTGCAGGCTGCAACCCGCCTGCATGAAGTCGGAGTTGCTAGTAAATGCGCGTCAGCTATAGCGCATTGAATACGTTCCCGGGTCTTGTACACACCGCCCGTCACGTCATGGGAGTTGGTAACACCTAAAGCCAGCAGCGTAACCGCAAGGAACGCACTGTCAAAGGTGGGGCTGATGACTGGGACGAAGTCGTAACAAGGTAGCTGTACGGGAACGTGCGGCTGGATCACCTCCTTTTAGGGAAGACTTGAGTTTTGTTAGGGAACTGAAGATTATTAAATTAGTCAAATTCAGGGAACTAACCGTTAGAAAGAGACTCAAGCAGAACCAGGTTAAGAAATGCGACTCAGCGGTGAATCGCGACCGGACTGTTAGTAAGTCTCGGGTTTGTTTACCACTTTTTAGTTGTTAATGGCTAACGCCTGATTAACAAAAGTTTTGCGAATGATGAAATAGAAACATTGACCAAAGTGGGCAGATGCGACTAACTCAAAATTCAGTAAGAACAGAACTTAAAGTAATCGAAGGCCGAGCAGAAGCAGGGGCGATTAGCTCAGCTGGTTAGAGCATCCCTCTGATAAGGGGAAGGTCTCTGGTTCGAGTCCAGAATCGCTCATTTGAGGGAGAGAGAAGATGAGGCAGGACACGGGGACGTAGCTCAGTTGGGAGAGCGCCTGCTTTGCAAGCAAGAGGTCATGGGTTCGATCCCCATCGTCTCCATTGGGATAGGCTAAATAGATTGACCGCAGCCAGCAGAAGACCGAAAGCGTTGGTAGACAGAGCCAAGCGATATTGATAGCGGCTTTACCACAGAATAGTTTGAAGAATCAAAACCACATTCCAGCCTCATTGAGCCACTCACAGATGACATCATTGGATAACAGATTTGAGATTTCTGGTTTGACCTTGTAGGGTTGCGCGTGGGCGCGACGGGAGAGAACGAGAAGTTTGAAATCTGCGATCGAAAGATGGCAGAGGCAGCACTTTAAAAACTGAATAGAACACAATAAGGTGAAAGTAAAGAGCGATATACGAGCGTTTTTAGAAAGATAAGAAATGTTCAGAAGAAGAAAGCGGGAAATTCAATTTCTCCGCATCATGTGAATAAGCTACTAAGAGTGCACGGTGGATGCCTTGGCGTTGGTTGCCGAAGAAGGACGCGGATCACTGCGAAAAGCCTCGGGGAGTCGTGATCAGACACAATATCCGGGGATGTCCGAATGGGGAAACCCTAACATACGGCGCGCTGAATACATAGGCGCGCGCGAGGGAACTGCCCGAACTGAAACATCTAAGTAGGGCAAGGAAAAGAGAGTATTCCGAAAGTAGTGGCGAGCGAAATCGGAGAAGCCCAAACCATTGAGCTTGCTCAATGGGGTTGTAGGATCGCATTTAAGATTGTGAAATCTAGCCGAATCGTTCAGGAAAGTCGAACCACAGAAGGTGAAAGTCCTGTAGGCGAAAGAGGAAGCAACTGAGCGAAATCCTGAGTAATACCCGGCACGTGAAATCGGGTATGAATCGACGGAGACCACTCCGTAAGGCTAAATACAACCACGACCGATAGTGAACTAGTACCGTGAGGGAAAGGTGGGAAGCACCCCAATAAGGGGAGTAGCAGTACCTGAAACCGTGCACTTACAAGCAGTCGGAGCACTATGCCGCAAGGCAGTGTGACGGCGTGCCTCTTGGAGAATGAATCGGCGAGTTACTGTTTGTCGCAAGCTTAAGCTAGATACAGGCGAAAGCGAAGGGAAACCGAGTCTGAATAGGGCGCAAAGTGGCAGGCAGTAGACCCGAAGCCCGGTGAGCTACATATGGCCAGGATGAAGCGAGAGTAATGTCTCGTGGAGGTCCGAACCCGTTAGGGCTGCAAAACTATGGGATGAGCTGTGTGTAGGGGTGATATGCCAATCGAACCGGGGGATAGCTGGTTCTCCCCGAAATAACTTTAGGGTTAGCCTCATGTGTTTAGTAACGGAGGTAGAGCACTGAACGGGCTAGGGGGCGTAAGCCTACCAAACTCGATCAAACTCCGAATGCCGTTACTCCAAAGCATGGGAGTCGGGCTACGAGTGATGAGATCCGTGGCCGAAAGGGAAAAAAACCCAGATCGCCATCTAAGGTCCTTAAGTGTGTGCTAAGTGGGAAACGATGTGAAATTGTTCAGACAGCCAGGAGGTTGGCTTAGAAGCAGCCATCCTTTAAACAGTGCGTAATAGCTGACTGGTCGAACGATTTTGCGCGGAAAATATAACGGGGCTAAGCACATCACCGAAGATACGAGCTAGGAATAGCAGTAGGGGAGCGTTCTGCGAGCAGAGAAGCCATACCGGAAGGAGTGGTGGAGCGAGCAGAAGTGAGAATGCCGATATGAGTAGCGTAAATCATGTGAGAACCATGATCGCCGTATGCCTAAGGTTTCCGATGCAAGGTCAGTCCACATCGGGTTAGTCGGGCCTAAGTCGAGGCTGAGAAGCGTAGACGATGGACAATCGGTCAACATTCCGATACCAGACTAGTGGAGCGATGGAGAGACGCAGAATGGTAGGTGAGCCGGACCGTTGGTAGTTCCGGTGCGAAATCTGTAGGGAGATGAGATGGCCAGGCAAATCCGGCTGTTGATCCTGAGAGACGAGCGGGTTCCCAAGCCTAAGTCACTGAGCCAAGCTGCCAAGAAAAACTTCTAAGCGATGAAACTAGCTGTCCGTACCGCAAACCGACACTGGTAGGCGAGGAGAGTATCCTAAGGCGAGCGAGAGAACCTTCGTTAAGGAATTAGGCAACATATACCCGTAACTTAGGGAAAAGGGTAGCCCGCGATGGTGATGTCAATGATATTGCCATAGTGGGTCGCAGATGAGAGGCTCTAGCAACTGGTTAACTAAACCACAGGTCTCTGCTAAGTCGCAAGACGAAGTATAGGGGCTGACACCTGCCCAGTGCCGGAAGGTTAAAGGGAGTGGTTAGCGAAAGCGAAGCTACGAACTGAAGCCCCGGTGAACGGCGGCGATAACTATAATCGTCCTAAGGTAGCGAAATTCCTTGTCAGGTAAGTTCTGACCCGCACGAAAGGTGTAATGACTGGAGCACTGTCTCAACGAGGGACTCGGCGAAATTGAATTAGTGGTGAAGATGCCATTTACCCGCGCCCGGACAAAAAGACCCCGTGGAGCTTTACTGTACCCTGACATTGCGTTAGGATTTTGTCTGTGTAGCATAGGTGGGAGGCTTAGAAGCTGGTGCGCTAGCATCGGTGGAGCCAAAAAGTGAAATACCACCCTGACGGGATTTTGACCCTAACTGCGACCCGTGATCCGGGCGCAAGACAGTGTCAGGCGGGCAGTTTGACTGGGGCGGTCGCCTCCTAAAAGGTAACGGAGGCGCTCAAAGTTTCCCTCAGGCTGAATGGAAACCAGCCGATGAGTGTAAAAGCATAAGGGAAATTGACTGCAAGACGGACATGTCGAGCAGGGACGAAAGTCGGATTTAGTTATCCTACGATATTGAGTGGAAAAGTCGTGGCTTACGGATAAAAGCTACCCCGGGGATAACAGGCTAGTGAGGCCCAAGCGTCCATAGCGACGGCCTCGCTCGGCACCTCGATGTCGGCTCGGCGCATCCTGGGGCTGTACAAGGTCCCAAGGGTCGGTCTGTTCGACCGTTAAAGCGTTACGTGAGCTGGGTTCAAACCGTCGTGAGACAGGTTGGTCTCTATCCGGCGTGGGCGCAGGGGATTTGAGAGGAGTTGTCCTTAGTACGAGAGGACCGGGATGAACGAACCGCTGGTGTGCCAGTTGTCTTGCCAAAGGCATAGCTGGGTAGCCAGGTTCGGCAGGGATAACCGCTGAAAGCATCTAAGTGGGAAACCCGCCTCAAGATGAGATCCCCCTGAAGACCACCAGAAGACTACTGGTTTAATAGGTGAGAGGTGTAAGCGCAGCAATGTGTTGAGCTGACTCATACTAATGGTCGTTTGGCTTTATGCACATGATGCAGAGAAAGTGAATTTCTCAGCCAGAAATCGAAGTATTGTTCAAGAGAGTTGCCTTAGGGTGTTCTATTCAGTTTTTAGAGTGTTGCTAAGAGTGAGAAGAGTTTCTTGGTGATTTGAGCGACGAGGACACACCCGGTCCCATTCCGAACCCGGCAGTTAAGCTCGTCAGCGCCGATGGTAGTGCATGCGCGAGTGTGTGCAAGAGTAGGTCATTGCCAGGAAACTCTTCTTCCGTTTTCCAGCAGATTAAATTCGAAGCCACCTAAGCTGTATTAGTCAAGACTTAATCCAACTCAGTTGCGTTGATACACAGCCTCA
>JAYVGZ010000184.1:0-5611 GCA_043771805.1 Pseudomonadota bacterium | reverse complement strand
ATTCAGGGCATAAGAGACGTTTTCGACTCTTATGCCCTACTACTTTCTACTCAAAATCGCCGTATTACCGCGCTATTCGTATTTGCGGACAGGCTCTATCTAGTATATTGGCTGCCATCACGGCGCCATGTTCGGTGAATACATAAGGCCGGTACCTTCGTCCACCGTATGAACTTGAGGTCGCATATTGCGACCTCAAGTTCTTAACTTCTTGGATTTCCAATTGAAACATGAAATCATCTGGAAATCGGGTCTTATTTCGCTTCACTTGTTCGTTGAGACGTTTTGTCGAAACGCCATATAGCCTCGCAAGATCGCTATCTAAAATTGTACGACAGCCACGCATGAAAATAATTACGGACTCAATCTCGGTCTTCATAGAAACTCTCCAGACTTGTAGTCGGGAGTTGCCTGACGAAGTTGCGAAAAATGTACGATAACTGGGTAATCGCGAGCCGCCTCTATTGACGGACTCACACTCCCCACACCCGTCCCGCGAGAACCAAAGGCGGCAGCGGAACACCGGACGTACAGCCGGGCATCCGGCGTTTCAGAAGAAATGGTTGAAACGACATCACAGATCTCTGATCGAGACTAGTCCGAGCTCCTTGTGGAAGTAGGAGTTGGCACGCGCCCGCGCGAGAGCAGACGGGATCTGTGAGTTGATCGATGGACGCGGTAGCGGGTGCTATTAAATTAGAGCGCTAGGGAAGGATCGGAATAACATCGAGCTCTCTCTAAATTTCAATGCGCGCGAAAACTGGAGGTTTTATCAGTGTGCAATGACGCTACCTGTACCTCACCACTAAGCTGGAAGCTCTACGAATTCAACCTCCCCGGTCTCTACAGTTAGAAAAGCCACTGTGTATTTAGGTGCCATAAACAGTGCTCCCGGGTTAATAACCTTGGTCCTGCCACACTGCTCATGCCGCGGTATGTGGGTATGCCCGTGCATAACATAGTCATACTGCCCCGACGCCACTGCTTTTTCGATAGTAGCCGGATTGGTTCCATGATTTACGAAGAACCTTTTTCCGGCCACTTCGAACTCTGCTGAGTCAACAATCTCGTCAAATCCTAGCTCCTGACATTTTTTCTTCAGTCCAGAGCGCTCTCCATCGTTGTTCCCGAAGACAACCTTGAGCTTAAAATCGGCAAATCTCTCAAGGACTGGCGGTGAGATTATGTCGCCGCAATGTACCACAAATAGAGGCGCCCTCTCTTTGAAGAGAGAGACAGCCTTAACGATCATCTTCACGTGTTCATGGGTGTCGGACACAATTCCAATTACGGTATGGCTCATCGTGGTGCTCTCTTAAATTCTTCCAGTTGGTTTAAATTCTTCCGCACAGTTTCATCTTCTGGTGTCAATTCCAATAGCTGACGGTACCAAAATTCTAAGCGACCGAAATCCTTTCTTGCGAGCATTATATCGGCCAAAGCACGGGTGGGGAGAACGTATTTAGGATGAATGTCTAGAGCTTTTCTAAACGCCGCTTCACCTTCAGTCGATTGAGGATCACGAAGAACAGCTTGAACACCTACGTTGTAGTGGGCCTTTGGGCTGTACGGGGCGTCGAGCGCCGTGTGAGCGAAGAGAATTGAATTGTTCTGCCAAACAGGAATCCGATACGCAGATAAGATCAAATATGCAGAGCACAGCAAGGTAGGCAGGAGAAATGGTTTGCAGTCGAGCCTCTTGCTTAGAGCCTGAAGCCCGAAAGCCACAAGAGAACATGCACCTATGCTCGGAAGGAACGTCAGCCGATCTCCCATCAACGTTCCAATCGGCACGAACAGGTTGATGGTCAGGGCAAATGAGCCAACGAGCCAGAGTGTGAAGAAGCGCGAAGAACTTTCACAACGAGTAAAGCCCCATAGCGGTACAAGAAAGGCGGCGACAAGTGAGTAAGCACCGTCCATAGAATAGAGCCTCTCAAAAAAATACTCTGGCATCGAGGAGTAATCCGCTGACTGATGCAAAGGGAGGACCAGTAGGCGAATATAGTCACCGAAAATTTTGAAGCTGGGGATAATCCGCTCAGTGAATGAGAGGTGGAAGATCGGGTTTTCGGGCCATATTCTTCCATCTTGATGAAGAGTAAAATTATCGCCCAGCGCGTATCTTCGAAGAAGAAGGCTCATGAGAGCAGCACCTAAGACCGCTGACACTACTGGCAGCATGCGCGTGAAACGGAAAATGCGACCGTGCTCGCCCGGAGAGGTGAGAAACGCGAAGTAGGGGATCAGAATACACGCCGTGAGGCTCGATTCCTTCCAAAGCGTGGCAGTTAGAAGCAGTAGCATGGTCAGTCCGGCAAAGGCAGCAACCGAGACACTACCGCTACTACGCGCTGAACGCGCTGCGGCAAAGCAGGCGAGGAGTACAAAAAGGGTTGACCCGAGTTCCGCTCGTCCGATGACATTAGCAACAACCTCCGTATGAAGAGGATGCACTGCAAAGAGAAGTGTGGCGACGGTGGCAAGATGTTGGTTCTTTGTGACTGCGTTCACAAGGCAGAACACAAGCACGCACACTATGCCGTAGAGAATAATGTTTGAACCATGGAAAATTGAGGGCGAGAGGCCAAAAAAAATGTTGGTAAGAGCGTAGCTCATGGTCGCGAAGGGTCGGAAAAGATTCCCAGGAGGAGAGGGTTCAGCGAACAACCGTCGAGAGAGGTCTAGAAACGGAAGATGCTCTGTGACCTGCGGATTCAGAAGTATCTGAAGCGTATCATCGTAGGCGAACTGATAACCTATCGTTACTGAATAGAGGCCCGTTGCTAGGAGAAAAATCCAGAGGATTGGAGATCTCATTTTTTGAGAAAGTGACTCACTGATGGAAGACAACTAATCATTCTTCTTCTGCGGCCGATACCAATACAACCAGTTCGCTAAATGCCCCACTTTCTTCGTCTGAATCCACACTTTTCCTCTACCTGAGAAGCGACAAACTAACCCTTCGCCAGAGAAGAATAGAGACTTGTATCCGCCGACACGACCGATGTTGTAGGTGAGCCCCTCTGTAAACGCGACGATGTGCCCGGTGTCAACAACGAGAGAACTATCTAGATCTTCCATCTCGATTAATGCCCCGTACGTATTGAACCAGAGATCGCCAGTACCAGAGCATTTGATAAGAAAAAAAGACTCTCCAGAAAAGAATCCCTTTGTGATTCCTTGCCACTTTGTCTCTAATTCGATAGCAGGATCTGAGGCAACGTAGGCCGAGTTCTGGAGGAAGATGGTTTCGTTATTTAAATATACGTGAGCCATATCACCCGGTGATCCGGGCGCGATAGATAGATTTCCTGGAGAACCCTCTGCCGCAAATTCATTTATAAATAGTGACTCACCTGTAAGGAAGCGACCAAGTCCGCCCTTGAAGCGCGTCTTCATGGTGACGTTGGTATCCATTGCCGCCATGGCAGAGGACTCAACTTTTAAAGTTTTCCCCGCAGGAATAGTGACGGTAAGAAATGCGAAATCAGGTTTTCCGTCAATCTGGTACTGAAAGCCTTGTTGCTGTGAGTTCATCGTTCACGTTCCTTTAGGATTTATCGAGGTCGTAAGAGAGGTCCGAGGAGGCCGCCGAATGCGGGTGCTGAGTGCGATTGACACCAAACTCGCCCCTTGCCTGAGAAGCGACAAACAAGCCCTTCGCCACCTAGCATGGAGGAGATCCAACTTTTTCCGGCCTTCGTGATCGAGAAATTCAAGGACTCTTCGAAAGCTACGATATGCCCAGTGTCTACTATGTACTCTCCATCGACGTCGATTGAGTACATCGCTCCGAAGGTGCTCACGACAACCTGGCCGCTACCGTGCATCCGCAGCCAAAATAGCCCTTCGCCCGAGAACATTGATTTGAGCCCTTGCCAGCTCACATCCATTTCAACGCCCTGCTCGCGCACGACGAAAGCACCGCCCTCAACTATAATTCCAGCATTTGATATCGGAAGAGACACCATGTCACCAGGCAGCGCTGTACTGAAGAGGACTTCGCCGGCGTCACTCTGTGAGGTGTAAAAATTTAGAAAAAACGATTCGCCACCTAACATCCGCTTCAGGCCACCCATGATGCTGCGGTTTCGTTGATGTGTAGCGGTTTCGACAGCAAAGTCTCCGCGCATACAGATCATCGATCCGCCCTCTGCGACACAAGTTTCATTTCGCGCGAATCGCACCCGAGCTGCTGAACTGCCGGGGCCGTGAACTATCTCTATATCCATTTGTCTCTCCGATTACAGAACATCACAAGCGCGGGTTAATCCAGTTGGCTAATCCACTAATACTGCGGGTCTGCAACCAGACCTTCCCAGTGCCCTCTAGGCGTGTAACGAAACCTTCCCCGCTAAAGAAGCTTCCAAAAATGCCATTTGAGAGCTGTGCGCGAAGTCGAATTTGCGGCTCGTAAGCCACAAGATGCCCAGAATCTACTATGTACTCACCGTCAAGGTTCTTCTCGATAAACGCACCGTAGCCCCCGAACCACACAGTACCGGTGCCTGATACCACAAGCTTGAACAGTCCTTCTCCGCCGATGAATGATGCAAAGCCAGCCCAGCGAAGGCCGAGCGTAACGCCGGGAGTAGCACAAATATAAGAGCCGCCCTCAAGGCACCAACTGTTGCCGGTAAGTTCTAAGGACTTCACGTCACCAGGACACTGACTCGTTAGTGTTAATCGAAGTGGTTTATCACCATTGTTCTGGAACTCGCTGATAAAGAGTGACTCGCTTCCCAAATATTTTCTTAAGAGGCCCTTGATCAATCCGCCGTTGAAACGTGCCTTCACATCGAGCTCAGCACTCATACTCGCCATCGCGCCGGCTTCAGTAATCACCGCGTCACCAGGGGCGAGAGTGAACTCGATATAGCGAAATGCGTCGGTGCCCTTAATGGTACTATCCATAATGCTTTCGTGTCCGTTTGTTAAAAAGTCGGTGACGGTGACTACAATACCAGTACATAGCTGTAACAGAACCCCTCTTTTTTGGGGCTTCGGCGGGTATAATTAGAAGCTCGATTCATGGGAGCTAATAACCAGGTCTACAGTAGTGCCTGTAACTTCGTTTTGAACTGCCGAAATTTCTCCTCAGGTAACTCTCGGTACTCAACAGGAGGCATCGATTTGATTCGGTCGGTGAGGTACTCGATTCTTGATTCAGTATCTGGGTGCGTACTAAGAAAATTGAGTGCCCCTTCAATCGGTGCCAACGTCGACTCTTGCTGCTCTTTTTGGACTAGTTTAAAGAAGTCGACCATTCCTTGGGGGTTCACTCGTGCGCGTTCAAGGTAGGTAAGGCCGTACAGATCCGCCTCGTGCTCGCTTTCACGTGAGAATCCCTGCTGCAAAAGGTAGCTAGCGCCTTGGCTAATCGCCGCCACTGACCCAAAAACGTTCCCTAGAGCAAAATCAACCACGAGGTATAGGCCAAAGACGGTCACTACCTGCCGAGTCATGTGTTGCCGAGTAACGTGAGATGCTTCATGAGCAAGGACGCCGAGTAAAAGGTCTAACCTGTCAGCGTGCATGATTGCGCCAGAATTAACGACGATGATGCCGCCAGGAAGTGCAAATGCATTCAGGGAGCTTTCTTTTGCGA
>JAYVGZ010000183.1:0-15889 GCA_043771805.1 Pseudomonadota bacterium | reverse complement strand
CTCTTCGGCGCCTGATAGAAGGGTCCGCAGATGCTGGATCAAGAATGTCCCTTTCTCATAGGAGCCAATTGCACGGTCCAGTGGTAAATTTCCTGCTTCAACGGAAGTAACAACTTCCTCCAGCAGCTTTATCCCCTGCTCAAAGGTACACGCGGCGACCTGTTCTTGAGATACTTCCCCAGATAATAGACCCTCTAGAGTTACTGATTTCGCCATATACTCCCCTCTTTGGTTTCAGAAACAGTGCTCGAGACCACTCCATCTTGAAGTGATATTTCGACTGCATCTCCTTTGGATAATTGCTTTACAGACCGAACATATCGGTCTCCGACTTTCAAAATTCCGTAACCACGCTCAAGGACTCGCTCTGGGCTTACGGAGTGCATGCGGGTTTCAAGATTTGCCAGGTTTGCTGAAGTTTGCTGCACGGTGCGGTTCGCTGCAGACTCAAGCCGAAAAGCGAGGGCTTCTACGAGCGTGAGCCGATTTGTCAAAGCACTCGGTGAGACGACTCGCTCCAATCGCTCTCGAAATTCAGCAAGTCGGCGAAGTAAATCATGGAGCGAGGTTCCACCTGCGCGGCCGAGTCGGGAAGCTAATAGATCTACACGTGACTGAAGGAGAGCTACTACTCTATCTGGCTTGATGGTCGAAAGGCTCGATTCAGCGGCCTTGAGCCTGAGCTTTGATTCCTCAAAGACGCTAACGAGCTTTAGCTCAAGCCTCATACTTAAATCATCGAGCCTTTGTACACGAGGTTGGAACCACCTATCGGTATCAGCCAATCGTCGCTCGAACTCTTCGAGACGAGCCATAAGGTCACTGCTCCGAGGAACCACCATCTCTGCTGCTGCTGTGGGTGTTGGTGCTCTAACATCCGCGGCAAGATCGCACAGCGTTACGTCAACCTCATGACCAACTCCAGAGACCACTGGCACGGAACACCCGAAGACGGCCTTTACCACCTCTTCTTCATTGAAGGCCCACAGATCCTCAAGTGATCCGCCGCCCCGAGCCACTATTATAACGTCTACAAGGCGGGCTGCGTCGAGCTGTCGCAGCGCTGCCGCTATCTCTGCTGCTGCGCCATCACCCTGCACGCGGGTATCAACCAGATAAACGATCATCGACGGGAACCGCTCGCGGATCTTAACCATCATGTCGTGAATTACGGCGCCAGTTTTAGAGGTTACAAGACCAACTGCTCGGGGCAAAAATGGAAGGGGACGCTTCCGCTCGGCAGCAAAGAATCCATCTTGCTCAAGTCGGGCTTTCAGCTCTAGAAACTTTCTCTGTAGTTCACCCTCGCCATCTGGTGTCATTCGGTGGACTACCATCTGAAAGCGCCCACTTTGCGGGTAGATGTTCGGTCGCGCGTGGCACCTCACCTTTACTCCCGCCTGGGGCTTGAATTGCAAAGTGCGCGCCACCCCCGCCCACATCACGCACGACATCTGGGCACCTTCATCTTTAATAGTGAAGTATAAATGCCCGCTCTGCGCTACTTGTAGCTGTGAAATCTCTCCTCGAAATAGCAGCTGCGGAAACTGAACCTCGAAGATATCATTAAGGAGACGCGCGACTTCGGTGATGGATAGATAGGGCTCTGTTACAGGAGCCGCTGTCGGTTCTGAAGACCGCGCCGCTGCCGCTAAAGATGCTGCCCGAGCTCGTTTGATTGGTGACTCTGGTCCCACAGGGCGAACGGTACTATACACCCAAGGAAAAGTCCCCAGATGTTCCAGAAAAACTACCGTTATGACTAAAACCGTGGCGTTCCCGGGTGGCCGATCAAAATCCGTGAGTTTGGCTCGCCCAGGAGCCCAGCCCCCTTCGGTTTACGGCGCTATCCACCGCGCTTGGAACGCCCTTTTTCTTTCTCTCGCGTTAGACCCCTTTATTGCCCTTTACAGTAAGCCGATATTCTCACTTCACTTCGCTTTTCAACTTTGTATTCCGGTTACCCTCGCTCTTATTCCTTTTCTATCTCAGGGAATTCTTCAGGGCGCACTAGGCGAGCTACGTGGTTCGCAGAAGCGCGCTTTGGATAAACAGTTGAGCCCGTTAATGCAACTTGCATTGGCGTCAGTTGCGATTTTGGGGAGTAGTAAATTCTTCTTTGCACAAAACTTTGACCTTGGCCCTGCGCTGGTGGTCGTTGTGCTGCTTGTTCTTGGAACAGGAAAAACTATTTCAAAACTTATACGTGACATGAACGCAGACAAGGATAGATTTCGCGAAAATCCCTTAGCTCAAGTGACCCGTTGGGAGGAGCAGCTGGTCGTACTTTCAATTGTGCCGATAGCTCTAGCCCGAGGTGTGAGCCTGATGGGATCATTAAGCGTCAATGAAGAGACAATCCCCCTTGTGGCGCTCCTACCTTTCCTAGCGACCAGCTTTCTAATGATTGCCATGCTGCAGCCAAAAAGGGAGCTCTTCGTAGGGTTCTGTAAACGGTGCAAGCAGCCGGTACCGATCGTTATGGTTGCCCTTGGGGCGTGCTTGAAGTGCGACACCTCCCTAGCGACAGAAGGTGCGGGTCGGATAGCACGGCACTAGGACAGCCGACCCATCCCTGTCAAAGCCAGGCTAACCCCGCAACCACGAAAACAACCGCTGACCAGCAGACATTGAGGTAACAGGCAACAGGTCATTCGACGCGCCGGCTCCATTCTCTATGCCGTTGCGAGCACTCGTGTGTTCAGAGTGTTCCATTTCAACTGAAAGCCGCTCAGCCATACTCGCCTGAGCTCCGAGTAGGACCCCAGCAGTTTTAACTTCTTGATGCACCACCTGAATGACATCACCTTGAATTGACTTTACAGAGAGCTCAATCGATAGCGGGGTGGAGAGACGGGTATCAGTTCCTTTTGCGTCACTCGTCAGAGCATGCTCAAATTCAACCGCAACCTGACTCAATCCCATCTGCTGCCTAACCCAGGCGGCAGAGTGTGCTAGGCTTACCTTTCGACGGAAGATCGACTCCCTTAAGCCATCCGGCCGCAGAAGTGAGGCCTCCACCATGAACCCCTCCTCAAGGAAGCGGCCATGGGGCACATTGACTAACGCTCGACACGATATCCTTGGACTCTGCACATACGTATGGGCGACAACGTCCACAACTCGTGGGGAAGCGGCTCCTACTTCTACTACACGTTTTCCGCCCCCTGAGGGTGGCTTAACATAAAACTCTTTTACATCGCTCAAGAGGAGCTGCCCATCTAGTGTAAGCGCACGGACGCGAGCAAACAGACGCAACTTTGAGACTCCGCGATTTCCATCGTGACCGAACGACCAGCCGAGGATCTCGTCCTTCGAAAAATTTGCAACTACCGAGTGCTCCGCAAATCCTGAGTGGCCCTCAACGCATACACCACGAGTGACTGGCTTGAAGCCAATTCCTAACACATCCGAGAAAGCCTGAAGAAGAACGTGGCCGTCCTCCCGCTCGACAGATACTTCAACACGGTAAGGCGCGAACAGTTCACCCACCCTACCCGCTGCCAGTTCGGCGATACGCTTTGACGCATTTTTTGGGCAGAACGTTGCCTGAACTCGCACGCACTCATCGCTAGCAAACTTCCAAGTCGGATCAATCTCGATCGACTCAAGTTCAATTCCGCTTGCGAGTCCCTCCAATGCCCCCTTCAATAACACTGGTTCGGAGGAATCCCTGCTCCCTGACTGAACCCTTGATTTTGAGGAGTCGTTCACATCTTCAGCGAGACCGGGTACCAGTACGGTGACCAGCCCCATATCTCCGCACAAAACCCGATCATCAGAGGAAACTATCACCACTTCGCAGGTCAGACAGTGAGTGCGCCCCTGTAAGAGGAGGAACTCAACCGGAATATCGATACAAAGGCCCCGAAAGTGCGACCACGCGCTCTTAGGGTGAAGCGTGCGCCTGTAACGATACGACGATACAGACTCAGTCGATGCGCTCATGTCTGAGGCAACATACGGAATTCCCAATGAAGAGAGCTCTACGAGGTCCCCGCGCTCATCGAGGAAGCGGCACTCAAGGAGTACGCTCTCACCAGCGTGCATAAAAAGAGCCAGGTCAAATGATACTGAGATCGTATGGCGCTCCCAACCACCGACGATTTTAAAGCCTGGCGTAACCTTGAGCTCGGATAGCTTGTCGCCCGAAACAACGTCGTGCGGCCACATACCGACTGAATGGGGAGCTGGCACATTCGTATTTACTAACTCACGCCGAGGAATACAGATTCCCTCCGCTCGAGAGGCCGAGAGGATTTCTCGTCCATCGCCGTCGACAACTGAGGTCACGAGCTCTACGTCACAACGCCCCGAAGGCAGATCTAACGCAGCGTAAGGAACGAAGGCACGAATATCATCAATCACGAGCCGCTGTGCATTCGGCCGAATCGGAACAAGAGAGCAAAAGGACGGACTGTCCGAGAGAATTTCAACTGGCGAACTTCCTCCCGGGTCGGTCCAACTACTCCACTCCGGGCGAACAGAAACTGCCGCTCCGTTCCATTTCACTCCCACTCGCAACCATAGTGGTTGCCCATCGTGACCAACCAGCCGCAAGCCACAAGTAACAAAACACCCCTTCGCACCGAACACCTGATGGTCATGAAGCACTTCGAAACCGAAGAGCACATCTTCTTCTTGAAACTCGTCGCCCGAACCGAAGTCCGAATGTTCGTCAACCGTAACTCTCGCAACATCAACAGCTGCCAAGCTCATTTTTCGGCGCACAAACCACTTCAGAAGCATCGTAAGCTCATTGAGCTCTCTAGCCACATCGTACGACTCCCCAGTCCCCGCCTCTGCATGCGCAACAGCGCCGCCGTAGCTAAACCCGTTTTCCTCACCTTGAGACGCGGTAGAGAGCGCCGCCTGGGCTCTTCTCACCAGCCCAGAGACGATTGATGCCTCGACGGACCCCGCATAAAGAGTACTCAGAAGAAGCGGTACGTTTGGATCGAGGGAGAAGAGTCCCGTTTCTCGGTGAGTAATCTTTCCGACGACTTCGAGTACTAGATCGGCAACTTTAGTCACCGCGATACGACCAGCTCGTTTCGAACTTCTCCGCAAGCGAGAGGTGCGTCTTATCTCTTCTTCGAGAGGCGCGACAAACTCAAAAAGCTTTTGTGATCGCTCACTCATGTAGCGGCGGCTCTCACTTATCGATAAAAAACGCGGCTCACGGTAAGCCACTGCCTTTGAGGCGCGCACCTGCGCAGCAGTGGTCTTGTTCGGAATGAGGGAAGTTTTCGACACCTTAAAGTGGTGTGGAACTTCGCCTGTCGAATGTTCGAGCCCTTCGAGATGCAGGGCCTCTTTCTCAAGCAAATTCATTGGGAAGCAAACTACCAAAAAGATGAAACGATATTGGAATCGAAAATGAAGGTAATATCTACCCCACTTCGATCCGAACTTTCAACCGTTCAACTTGAATAGATTTGACAGTTATTTGTCATCGACATGGCTTTCATCATATACATGGCGGGGTTGGCGAAGACTACGTTGCCGAGCTGCCCGACACTATTTTTCAACCTAGTCTTTAATTTCTAACTACAAGATGAACCTGGGCTCACCACCTCTAACGTGTAAAGAGGAGCCCGACACGGAGAATACCATGACAACTGATGTTAAAATGCCTCAGCTGAGCGACACCATGAGTTCGGGGAAGATCCTCGCTTGGAAAAAGAAGGAAGGCGACAAGATTGTTCGTGGCGACATTCTCGCTGAAGTGGAGACCGACAAAGCAAACCTAGAGATAGAATCTTTTTTTAACGGCACCTTGTTGAAGATCTGTATCCCCGCAGGAAGCACCGCTAACGTGAGTGAGGTGATTGCTGTGCTGGGATCCGAGGGAGAGAGCATTTCTGCCACATCCCCGTCCTCATCACCGTCCTCATCACCGGCTGAACCGAAGCCATCGGCTCCCCCCAGTACTCCACTCTCTCCCTCAACCTCGATGCCCGCCGGCGACAAACCCAGCACTCAAGCCGTGATGGGCACTACGCTCAGTGTCGTCTCTGGAATCTCTGCAAGTTCAGAACGGATAAAGGCGTCGCCCCTCGCCAAGAAAGTCGCCGAGCAGCTGCAGGTAAACCTCTCGTCCGTTCACGGGACTGGACCTAACGGGCGAATCATTCGCCGAGATGTAGAGCTGGCTGTATCTGGCGCCACAGGTGGTTCCGCTGCACCAGAGCTTTCGCCCTCGGCTGGAGCCCCCGCCGCCACGGCGTTGAAACAGGTCGAGCTACCGTCCCCTGCACCTGCCGCGCGGGTAGTCGGGGAGTTCGGCGGAAAATTGACCCCTCTTTCTAAGATGCGAGACACCATTGCTCGGCGAATGCAGGAAAGCGTCACCACCTCACCGCACTTTTATGTAACGGCCTCGGTGAATATGGGTCAGGCGCTGAAACTGCGTGAAGTTCTTAAGGAGCGTGCTGATTATAAAGGAATCAGCGTCAACCACCTTGTTATCAAGGCTGTTGCCTACGGATTAGAGCGCGAACCACGAGTTAATAATACTATAAAAGATGGCCAACTTTTCGAGCCCTCCCAGATTAATATCGGTATCATTACGGCGATAAATGATGGCCTGATAATTCCGGTCCTCAAGGAAGTAAATAAAGTAAGCCTAAAGGATGTGGTGTTCGAAGCTCGAGCAGCGATCGATCGCGCCCGAGCCGGCAGGCCTAGCTCAAGTGACCTCTCTGGCGGAACCATCAGCATCTCGAACATGGGAATGTACGACGTTGAGAATTTTACGGCGATTATTAACCCTGGCCAAGGAGCAATCTTGGCCGTGAGCGCCGTGAAAGGTCAGCCGGTAGTTGAAGGTGGTCAGATTGTAGTTGGCTCTGTCATGAAGGTGACCGTCTCGGTCGACCACCGTATCATTGATGGCGTGATGGCGAGTACCTTCCTAAAGCACTTTAAGGACGCGCTAGAGATGCCGGCTTTGCTGATGGCTTAAGAAACGGAAAAAAGCGTTGCTATCCTTCTCTAAAGGTTCGGTGTAGTTGAAGACGAGTTACAACGGGAGCGATTTATGTCAGTAGAAGTTCCTCGCCACACAGATAGAATCGTGAAGCCCTCTTGGCTCAAGGTTCGCGCGCCCGGGTCTCCCGAATATCTTGAGACTCGCAGCATCGTGAAGGGTCTTAAGCTTCACACTGTATGCGAGGAGGCTCAGTGCCCCAACATTGGCGAATGCTGGTCTCACCACACTGCAACATTTATGATAATGGGAGAGCTGTGCACCCGTAAATGCCACTTCTGCTCAGTCAAGAAAGGCACCGCTGAAACATTAGAACCCCTCGATCACTTTGAACCAGAACGGGTGGGAATTGCCGTGAAGGAGCTGGGCCTTAGGCATGCGGTGATCACCTCCGTTGATCGGGACGACGTTGCAGATAACGGCGCCAATCACTTTAAGAAAACAGTAGCCGCGGTGAGAAAGCACGCTCCAGGGTGTAAAATTGAACTCCTTATTCCGGACCTCAAGGGCTCGCAGCGCGATCTAGAGACTATCGTAACGAGTGGTATCGACGTGTTGAATCACAACATCGAAACTGTTCCTCGACTGTATAAAAAGGTTCGTCCTGGTGCCGGATACATCCGCTCCCTAACGATCCACCGCTGGGCGAAAGAGTTCAATCCATCAGTATTAACCAAAGCCGGTATCATGGTCGGGCTCGGTGAACGGAAAGACGAGGTCCTACAAGTTATGGATGACCTACGCGCCGTCTCAATCGACGTCATGACCATCGGCCAGTATTTGCGACCTTCCCAGAACCAAGTCCCAGTTCGAGAGTTTATTACTCCCGAAGAGTTCAAGGAGTATGAGATCGAAGGATTATCTCGTGGCTTTAAGTTTGTTGAGTCTGGGCCATTCGTTCGAAGCTCCTACCACGCTTGGAAGCACACCTCGGACTCACCCACTCGCGATTAGCAAGGACTATACGATCATGGATAACCTTAGTCCTCTCCGAGGAGTGCTCTTTCTCATCCCAAACACACTAGGAGGAGACTCGACGTCCGATGTGCTCCCTGCGCCGATACCAGGGATAGTTGAATCGTTACGTTTCTTTCTGGCAGAGGACGAGAAGAGTGCTCGGCGTCTTATAAAAACGTTGTGCCCCGCGTCGTTGCTTCGAGAGCTGTCTATTGAAAGGCTAAACGAACACACTCGCCCTAGCGAACTTGACGGACTACTCGCCCCGTTACTTCAAGGGCACTCCATAGGCGTAATCTCAGACGCTGGCTGCCCAGCAATAGCCGACCCGGGGAGTATCGCGGTTAGTCGTGCTCACGAGCTAGGGATCACCGTCCGACCGCTTGTTGGACCATGCTCGATGATGTTGGCGCTTATGGGCTCAGGTTTAAATGGCCAACGCTGGCGGTTTAGAGGGTACGCTCCTCTTGAGAGCCAAGAAAGAAAAGATGCGCTCCTACGGATGAGCCAGGCAGCTGAGCAGGAAGACGAAACTCAGATAGTGATGGATACCCCCTATCGGAATCAGCGACTTTTCGATGATATTTTGGCTACCTGCCCGAAAAAACTTCGCCTCTGCGTGGCACAGTCACTCACCACCGCTCAGGAGCGAATTGAACTTAAGTCAATCGCCGGCTGGTCTCAATCGGGGGCTACATTTGGCAAGGTGCCTTCTCTTTTTTTACTAGGTAAGTAGGTAGATATGGCTTCGCTCCTGGGTTGAATGCGCCCTGTCTCGGTCACCTGAGCCCTAAAAATAACGGAAGCGTTCGACTGAGTTGATCTTTCACAAGAAAGATTAGAGAGTGGCAGCGATTTAGATCGGATCAAAACTATGGTTTCACAAATTACAAATACTTGTTGCCTCTCAATCCGAATACTCCTGGCATGTTTTGCCCTTTTTTCATTCACCTGCGTAACAGCGACCGGAGAATCAAGATCTCGTGCCACCAGAAAAGTATATACTGCTGCGGAGATTTTAAGCGCGCGTCAACTGGACGTTAAGGATGCGAAAAACCCTCGGTTTTGCCGAGGCGGTGCCTTCAAGCCGTGTGTATGCCCTCGCGATGTAACTAAATTCGTTCAGTACAGACCGGCTGTGAAGGAATGCCTTGGACGCGCTGCAATCATTCTTTCAGGTAAATACCTCAGCGCTTACAGCGCTGTAGTGCGCGACTACGAAAATAAAGACCGGTGGCCAGTGTCGGGCATAAATGGTTGCTCTGCCTTCGAGCGGGATACGTTGGGATTAAATAAATGTAGTGCCTTCAAAGTGCAAGACGTTGTTCTGGTGGAAGACGAAACTGCTGACGCAGAGATTCATTGTCTCGGCGCATCGGGGTACTCAACGCTCTTCACGCGAGTCTCTAGGATAACCATCAAGCTTGCTGATATTCCAGGGTCAACCAATGATCCTCTAGCGCGTCTCTGCCTCAGTGGCCCTACCGAGCCACTTAACTAGCGCCAATAGAGCTACGCTTCAGTAGGTTCTCTACCCGCTTAAGCAGCACCTTTCGCTGAATAGTTTTCTCGCAGTAATCATCCGCGCCGAGATTTAGCAGTGCGTATTCGCGCTCCTCATCAGCAACCATGGTGAGCATAAGGATCGGTACCTGCGAGAACTGTGGTTCGCTCTTCAGGCGCCCGACAAACTCGCTGCCGTCCATTACTGGCATCATTAAATCGGAGATAATCAGATCCGGCACTGACCGGTGAACCATCTCCAACCCCTCTACCCCATTGGTAGCCTGAACAACGTCGTAGTCCGCAGACTTCAGCACCATTCCAAGGATCGCGCGCTGGTCAGGATCATCCTCAACCACCAAAACAAGAGGCTTCTCCCGGCGGTGAGGCGCAGATCTCGCGGCGAAAAGAGGCTTGCTTCCAGGGCTCGCCGCCCCATGAGCGGATTGGGATTTACTGGTAGGGGTGCCATTGTCCTTGGCCTGCGTATTAGATGAAATACCCGCGGAGCGATTGGCACTCGCGCCCCTCTTCCAATACTCCGAGTAAACAGTAGGAACAGTTCTGCACGCCGTACCCACGGCCTCGAGCGTAGTAAGACCTTCGGTAGCTTTCAGAAGCCCGTCCTCCAGAAGTGGCTTCAATCCGAGGGGGGCGAGCATTGAAACGAGATCAACCTGACCAATCCCACTTCGGTGAGCGGCTACCAGCGGCTCATCAACCGCTACTATGCTCTGCACGCCGATCAATCCACGGTACCCCTGTTGACCACACGCTTCGCAGCCACGACCAACAGCATATCTCTCAAACGAAAGCGTCTGAAGTTGAGCAGGGATTTCTGAAAGAAAGCTGGAGTCTAGTTGTGCTCTCTTTGCACACCCTGAGCAGACACGCCGGACGAACGAAAGTAAGGCCACGCCTCGAAGGTGGATCTCCTCTAGATCCAACGAATACCCTCGAAGTTGGAGTAGCGCGTCGATCGGGTCTTCTGCAGCTACGCTTACAACAACAGTTCCGTGTGCCGCGACCGAAGGAAGGAGTGCGCGGACTGCGGCATCACTCAAATCTCCAAGAAAAGCACCTTGGCTTGCTATCGTAAACGGTGCGAGAGTTCGAGTATAATCAAGCCCCGGTCTTACTACTGCAAGGATAAGGCCACTGGTCGCACTAAAAACTGCATCAAAGGCTCGTCTTCCGTACGGCATGACTCCGAAGGTTTCAACAACCTGACTCCAACCGATTCGCGAGAACTGACGCAACACTACCGTCACAGACCGGCTGAGATTAGTCGTTCGCTCGACGATGCAGCACACTAGTTCATCTCCGCACCTCACTGCTACCGATACTGGATATTGGGCAGCGTTAGCTTGAACAGCGGTCTGACCCTCGGTAAATGGGTTAGGATGGCGCAAAAGCCACGCGCACATCGGTTCAAGCCAGAGAGGCTTTACGGTGAGAGATTTCACTACCTTTCCTTGCTTGAGTACGGCACCAACCAAATTGTCGGCAGTGAGCTTAAACTCGACCCGTTCGGCCTCAAGGTAGAGCACCTCGCCAAAGAGCTTCACAAAGAATCGCGATAATCTCTGCTCTTCCTGCCACCGATGGAGGACCGTGGCAGTTCCCACACCAAGATCGCCTTCGGCGACGGGGGCTGTTGAAGGAGACCCAGGGTGTGCTGCAGTAGTAGCTGTACGCTCGTCGTCCAAGGCCTTTCGCCCTCCCATCCGATTATTCCTGGTCGCTCCATAGGGGGCCAAGATCGATTAATTCAGATAGAACATCGACACTTTGGGCTGTTGTGATTAGCCTAACCGTACTTACGGTTGTGGGGCTCCTAGAAGAATCCTTTGCCGCGAGACGCATACAAATAAATACAATCGTTTCAAGTAATTAGTAGAACAAGCTGTTTTTTGCCTCATGAAGCGCATCGCCGGACACAAGCTTGCCATCGCTGGCCTCACGGTTGGGCTCCTCTTCGGGCTCGGCGTGATCCTGTTTAAGCATTGGCTCGCCAACCAGATCGTTGAAGTTCTCGAAGATGAGCTGAAAGCATCATGCAGCAGCTGTGCCCTCGCTTTCGATTCTCTCACAATCTCTTTTACCACCCTCTCTGGTCGTGCCACTCGTGTAAGGCTTCTGGAGAATGACAAGCCTAAGCTCTCATTCGATCGCATTGATGCCAGATTTTCACTCTCCCAGCTGCTTCAGAAAAAAATTATTATCTCGAACCTGCTGCTCCGGGGAGGTGTCGCCGACGGCGTGGGCCCCGATTCAGCAACCTTTCGTTTCATCGATCAGCTTACAAAGCCCGTGCCTCCCGAACGTGACCGTCCTGGGCGATGGCGGGCGGTCCTTGATTCCCTGGAAGTTAAGGATGCGCACTTTCGAGAACCCTTCAAGACCAGTGAATTGAGTGGTGATGGTCTCCACCTGCTTGTTCAACGTCACGAGGAAACTTTCGATTTAACTCCGAACGTCAAACACCTTCGGTACCGCTCATTCACGGATTCCGCGAGAAAATCTTTTAATGATCTCGACCTCGGCGGGCTTTCAGCTTCGCTCAGCATTTCTGATGGTATCACCACCTTTACGAATATCACGGTCGGTCGCGGCGATTCTGGAGCGGTACTCGCGGCGATGATCGACGGAAGGCATGGGGACACCTGCACTGGTGATGGCACCCTAGAGATCGACTCGCGATACATCGGGTTACCTGAGTGGCTTACCGGCTCATTGCGCGGAACAACAAACATCTCGGGCACAATTGGAAGTCCAATATTCAGAGGCCCGGTGTCAAACGGACTACTGCCGCTCGGCCTCACTTTCCCGAATGCTACTCCAGTCACCTTTGAACAAATGACGGGTCAGCTTGCGATAGACCTAAGGCACGGCGACCCTCTAGTCACGCTCGACGCCCTGAGTGCCCACAGTGGCAAAACGGTGCTGCAGAGCACCTCGCCCCTTCTCTTTTCTGACGAAGGACTCACCGCAGGATTTGCTGCCGAAATTTCCCAATTTACCTACGGTCCGTTTTCGGTGGATGATGTGTCAGCGACTATATCGGTAGCACAAGTTAGCCACGGCACCGCTACAAACATCAATCTCCAGGTTGGCAATTTAAGCAGCCAAGGCGTTTCGATCGGGCCCGCCAGGATCAATATTTCGATCGCGCCAGACGGCTCACCAGACGCCATTGATGTGGTGGTCGACTCCACAGATATCAGACAGGGAGGCTTTCATGCCGAGGGGCGCGTGCTGATAGGCTCGCGTCAGGAGCCGCTCTTGGAGAAGGGGACGATTGCACTCATAGATTACCGTTATCCACTCGAACTCCCAATTCTGGAGAGCCGCTTAAGCCCAGTCGCCATTACCACTTCTTTCACGCTGGCAGGACCACTCGACTTGGCCAAATTGGCTGGTACGGGTGACGCCACGTTTGCTTTTCCGTCAGTCGGTGATGGAGTTCCGCTCTCGGGAACAGTAACACTGAAAAACGGAACTCTCACGGCGGATCTTCCGTCTTCCACCTACCGCGGGTCTGCTTTACTGAAAATTGATCTCACACGCTCCCTTACAGGCTCTCTCAAGGCGTCGCTTGATTTCGCGTCACTTGAACCGTTCGTCGCCGCGGCAAAATGTAGTGAGGTTGACGCCGATCTTGACTATGCATTCGCTCTTTCAGCGCCGCTGGGTGGGTCAGGAACTCTTCGCCTTGGAGAGCTAAAGGTAGGGTGTGCTCCATACCAACTCGGCGTGCAGAAGAACTTAAAGCTTCCGATTATCGGCGGCGCCCTACGCATGGACGGTGCCACCATCACCGGCGCAAATAGCGCTCTTGCTGTTAGTGGAACGATGGGCATCAGCCGCGGCTACGATGTTGCTCTTCGAGGAGATCTTTTTCTAAGCGCTCTGCTGCCGTTCGTTCCTTCGGTTGATGACCTTCAAGGTCAGCTCGAAACTTCACTGAGTATTAAGGGTAACCTAAACGCTCCGCAGATGGCAGGAACCGCACGGCTAAAGAATGGTGAAATCGGTTTAGTGTCACCAGATCTGGCTGCGCATCAGGTGCAGGGAAGCTTCACCCTCTCCGGCGACTCGATCCTTATCAACACCTTCGCGGGAACGATTAACAACGGCCTGTTTGAGCTCTCCGGATGGATCGATCTACTTAATCTCGCCAACTCAAAGTTAGATATACATTTTCGTAACGTCTTGATTGAGCCTGCCGATGATGCGTCACTCTCGCTTTCAGGCGCACTAACTGTCACCAAAAGCAATGCAGGAAAACAGCTCCTCTCGGGCGACGTATTTATAGATTTTGCGGAAATAACCCGAGATCTCGACCCGAACAAGATGCTCGTACAGGCGCTAAGGGGATTTTTCTTGTCCTCTCCTAAAACGCTCAGTCAGCGCACAGATCCGATCGACCTCGAACTGGATTTTACCGTGGCGGCCTCCCGAAATATGTTTGTACTTACACCACTCCTCAGCGCCGAGCTCAGCGCACAACTCCGAGTAACGGGCACGGCGCGGGCCCCTTCCGTACTCGGCTCAATGCAGGTGCTCAATGGATGGCTCGGTCTAAAGGACAACCGGTTTGAGATAACCTCGGGTATTTTTGGGTTCAAGCCTGGCTCACTTGAGCCAACACTTGAGATTGTGAGCGAGGGAAGCTTGCGTTCTAATACGGGCGAAAATATTCTTGTCCTCCTTGAGGCGACCGGCCCGCTCAGTGCACCCCGAATTCAACTCTCTTCTGATCGCGGGCTCTCAAATCAAGAACTTCTTATTCTACTCACTGCAGGCACCGCGAACGCAGGGAGAACTCTCGCAAACAGTGTCGGACAGCAGCTCGGACGAGATCGACAGTTCTTACTCTCCTCAGAATCCTTTAGCAGCCTGGGCTCCTTTTTCAGCAGCCTTACCCGGATCGACTCATTATCCGTAGATCCAATTTTGAATCCTTACAGCGGCCAAACCGAGCCTGCCGTCGTTGGTCGAAAAAACATCGCCGCCCGTCTCTCTATCCTCGGCCAAAGTACATTCGGCTCTGCTCAAAATGCACGTGCGGGATTCGTTTATGACCTGACCTCATCGTTGAACGCTTCAAGCTTTATTGAAACGGTACCCTCTCGGCAGAATACCGCGCTGCGCGCCGATCTCACCTATACGATTCTCTCTAAACAGGTCCGAGTTGTGGATATCGAAGTACGCGGGATCTCGAAGCTCGATCGCGAAGAAGTATTGCGAGCCGGCCGAATCGGCACAGCCTCACGAATTAAAAACACTCCTGACGTCCTCGCGGCAATAGATCGCGACATTCTTGGTTTTTGTGTTCAAAGCGCCTTCTTAAAATGTGCGGTCCACTCGCAGTGTCTCGAGGGAGACGAGTACTGCCATCACCTAGCGATCGATGTATCAGAGGGATCGCCGTTCACTATTAAGGATATCGCGCTCAAAGGAGAGTTTATCCCTGAGTCAGTCCGCGCCGGCCTCTCTCGACTGAAGCTTGAAGGAAAGGAGGCCACCGCCCTTACACAACAGCGCGCAGAGGATACCGTATCAGTGAGTGCTCGAAATGAAGGCTTCATTGCGGCGCGCACCACGTCGACCTATGCCCTCTCTGATGCCGAGGGATCTGCGTCACTGGTGATCAATGCCGATCTTCGCACACCAATCTCATTTGTATTCAAAGGGAACACTCTCTTCACTGCGGCAGAATTTCTCGATTCGATTCAACTGTTCAGTCGTAAGCGTCCATTCGGTAACAATACGATCCAACTCCTCGTACGAAGCATCGAACGTATGTATCAAGAGAAAGGCTACCTGCTGGTGCGAGTGAATTACACCCAAGAAAAGGATGCCGATGGTCGCATCACCTACACAGTTACAATTGAGGAGGACTCTCGAACACCGGTAATTGCTCTCGATGTTACCGGAAATACCTCGCTCTCGCTCGATCAGATAAAATCGTCGATGAAGTCGCTGGGGTTCACCTCACAGCTCTCGTTGTTCAGCCCTTCCTATGCAGTTCCCGATGAGCTTGATTCATTGAAGGAGATTCTTGTTGCCGTTTTCGTGAGTGAAGGCTTTCCTCAGTGCTCAGTGACTTATGAGATTACCCCTAATCCTGCGAGCTCCGGAGTAAACGTGCAGTTTAGCGTAACGGAAGGGGTAGTACTCCGAATTAATCACATTTCTATCGTCGGGGCGCCTGGCGGTGTGGCGCTTCCTGCGCTCCCTCCGCTTCCCGCATCCATACCGGGGATCAATCGGTTGATAACCGAGATTCTCGATACATTGCGAGATGCAGGGTTTTTGTTCCCCAACATCTCATCGGATCTCGATGCGACCGCGAGCGACATTACCTTAGCCCTCACCCCTGGTGATCGCACAATCATTTCCAGTATCACTTTCGATGGCTTGTCGGCTGTG